>JBCBKN010000408.1:0-3771 GCA_038521775.1 Pseudomonadota bacterium
AGGACGCGATTGAGAACCCGCTTCGCGGGACGCGTACCGCCGAGTGAGGCGGGGCTCGTGATCGCGCGCCTCTGATCTGAGGCGCGCGATCCGGGTGTCTTTGGGAGCTTTGCGCCGCGGCTGAAACGGCCGACGCGCAGAACGCTACCGACAGAACGCTGCCGACGGAACGCTACCGGCCCGGCATCTCGAAAATCGCGCAGGTTTCGACGCCATGGGCCACCATTTTGCCCGCCTCGGTGGTGATCTTGGCCTCGCTGGTGGCAATCGAGCGGCCCATGTAAAGGACCGTGCCTTCGCAGATCAGCCGCCCCGTGGCGACCGTCACCGGGCGCACCAGATTGGTCTTGAACTCGACCGTGGTAAAACCCGAGCCAAGCGGCACGCAGGTGTGCACGCAGGAGGCCAGTGCCGCGTCGAGCAAGGTGGCGATCCAGCCGCCATGGATCGTGCCGATGGGGTTGTAATGGTCCTCCAGCGGCACCGCCTCCAGCCTCGTGTGCCCGGACACCGCGCTGAGCAGGCGGATATTGGCAACCTTATACATCGGCGGCGGTGGCAGCGCGCCGGAGATCATGCGCTCATAGACCTCCATCCCCGACAGGGTGGTCGCCAGCTCCATGGGGATCTGGCCGAATATCTGGTCCGGCGGATAAAGCTGGGCATGTGACGCGGTCAAATCGAACGCTCCCATCTGGGTTTCGTCACCGGCGCGGGCCCCGCACCGATTGGATCACGGCATCGGAATATCCGTGGTGTGTTTGGGGATGTGATAGCCCTTTTGCACCGCCGGCCGGTCCACAATGCGCAGATACCAGTCGCGCAGGTTCGGATAGGCGTTCAGGTCAATTTCCTGCCAGTCATGCCGCGCAATCCACGGAAAGATCGACATGTCGGCGATGGTATAGATCCCGCCCCCGTCACCGGCCACGTAATCACGCCCCTCAAGACGCGTGTTGAGCACCTTGTAGAGCCGCCGCGCCTCGGTTGAATAGCGCGTCTCGCTGTATTCGGACTTGCCCTTGTTGTACTTCACGAAGTGATGGACCTGACCCAGCATCGGGCCCAAACCGCCCATCTGCCACATCAGCCACTCCACCATGCGCCAGTATTCCGGCCCGTCCGCTTGAAACTGGCCGTGTTTGGCGGAGAGATAGAGCATGATCGCCCCTGTCTCCATCAGCGTCTGGCCGGTCTCATGATCAACGATTGCGGGAATGCGGTTGTTGGGTGCAATCTTGAGAAATGCCGGGTCGAACTGTTCGTCCTTGCTGATGTCGATCGGGTGCACGTTATAGTCGACGCCCAGTTCTTCCAGCAGGATCGAGACCTTGCGGCCGTTCGGCGTTGTCCATGTGTAGAGGTCAATCATGCGATGCAGGCCCTTAGACGTTGCGCGTTCCGGAAGCTTGCATATTGGTACAGAAAATGGTTGACCAAAGCAATGGTGGAGAAGTCTTTTCCAGTGCTCGAATGAGTTCGAAGAGTCTTTGATCACCAAAAATTGGACCGCTGGTTTGGTTGACCAAGCAGCGCCGAAGCCCCGTCATGACCCGCGCCAGGACCTCCTCCGGCCGCCCTGCAGGGCGCGCGATCCGAACGAGCCGCGTGTCGGCCGTCTTGACGCGCGCACGTTGACAGAGCCGCCGCGGCGCGCGAACATTTCCGCAGCCGGAAAACCGGCGCAAATGATAACCGGGAGGAAATGATGCGGAGCCACCTACTGTCCGCCACGGCGCTTGTCGCCGTTCTGGCGGCGGCGCCGATGGCGCATGCCGATATGGCCGCGGCCGAAAAATGGATCACTGAGGAGTTCCAGCCCTCGACGCTCAGCCAAGACGAGCAGATGGCCGAGATGCAGTGGTTTGTCGACGCCGCGGCTCCGTTTGCGGGGATGGAGATCAACGTCCTCTCCGAGGGCATTCCGACCCATTCCTACGAATCCGAGGTGCTGACCAAGGCGTTCGAGGAGATCACCGGCATCAAGGTCAATCACCAGATCCTGGGCGAGGGCGAGGTGGTGCAGGCGGTCCAGACCCAGATGCAGACCCAGCGCAACCTCTATGACGCCTATGTAAATGACAGCGATCTGATCGGCACGCATTCGCGGCTGCAACTGGCCTATAACCTCACCGATTTCATGGCCGGCGACGGGGCGGATGTGACCTCGCCGACGCTCGATCTTGATGACTTCATGGGCATCCAGTTCACCACCGGCCCGGATGGCGATCTTTACCAGCTGCCCGACCAGCAATTCGCCAACCTTTACTGGTTCCGCAAGGATTGGTTTGACCGTGAGGATCTCAAGGCTGCCTTCCGCGAGAAATATGGCTATGAGCTGGGCGTGCCGGTCAACTGGTCGGCCTATGAGGATATTGCCGAGTTCTTCACCGAGGATGTGAAGGAAATCGACGGCGTCACCATCTATGGCCATATGGATTACGGCAAGCGCGCGCCGGATCTGGGCTGGCGGATGACCGATGCCTGGCTGTCGATGGCCGGGGCGGGCGACAAGGGCGAGCCCAACGGCATCCCGGTCGATGAATGGGGCATCCGCATGGAGGCGGGCACCTGCAACCCGCTTGGCGCGAGTGTCGAGCGCGGCGGGGCGGCCAACAGCCCGGCGGCGGTCTATGCCATCCGCAAATGGGATGAATGGCTGCGCAAATACGCCCCTCCGGGCGCGGCCTCCTATGATTTTTATCAGTCGCTGCCGGCGCTCAGCCAGGGCAATGTGGCCCAGCAGATCTTCTGGTACACCGCCTTTACCGCCGACATGGTCAAGTCGCGCGATGAGGGCAACAACACCGTCGATGATGAGGGCACGCCGCTGTGGCGCATGGCACCCAGCCCGCATGGCCCCTATTGGGAAGACGGCCAGAAGGTCGGCTATCAGGATGTGGGCTCCTGGACGATCCTGAAATCCACCCCGCTCGACCGGGCCAAGGCCGCCTGGCTCTATGCCCAGTTCGTCACCTCCAAGACCGTCGATGTGCGCAAGAGCCATGTCGGGCTGACCTTCATCCGCGACAGCTCGGTCCGGCATGAGAGCTTTACCGAGCGCGCGCCGAAGCTGGGCGGTCTGGTGGAGTTCTACCGCTCGCCCGACCGGGTGGCCTGGTCGCCCACGGGCATCAACGTGCCGGATTATCCCAAGCTGGCCCAGATCTGGTGGCAGCAGATCGGCGATGTGAATTCCGGCGCCTTCAGCCCGCAGGAGGCGATGGACCGGCTGGCCGCCGAGATGGACCAGGTGATGGCCCGCATGCAGGCGGCCGATGAGGCGGCCAATGTCTATGGCGGCTGCGGCCCGCGGCTCAATGAGATGCGCGACAAGGCCTATTGGTTCGCACAGCCCGGCTCGCCCAAGCCGCCGCTGGAGAACGAAAAGCCCCAGGGCATCACGGTCAATTATGACGAGCTCGTCGCCCGCTGGGCCGAGAACTGATCCCACGATCCGGCGGGGCCCGCGGGCCCCGCCACCCTCTCGGCCCGGACACCCGCCTGGACATTCCAATGACCCTTGAACTTCGAAAGGTCACCAAGCGTGTGGGGGCCGAGACCCACATCCATGCCAGCTCGCTGGCGCTCGAGCCCGGGCAGTTCAACATCCTGCTGGGGGCGACCAATGCCGGCAAAAGCACGCTGATCAAACTGATGGCGGGGCTGGAGCGGCCCAGCACGGGCGAGGTCTGGCTTGGCGGGCGCAATGTCACCCGCGAGACCCCGCAGCGGCGCAATATCAGCCTGGTGCACCAGTTTTTCGTGAAC
>JBCBKN010000409.1:0-3759 GCA_038521775.1 Pseudomonadota bacterium
GCCCGATGGAGGCCGCGCGCGTGCTCGACCCCGCCCCGGATGCCGCGATCATCCGCGACATCATGGCCGGGGCGCGGCGCATATACCCGCAGCTTGCCGGGGTGCGGATTGCCGAAAGCTGGGGCGGGCTGATCGATGTGACGCCCGACGAGATCCCGGTTCTGGGCCCGGTTGCCGGCCTGCCCGGGCTGACCCTGGCCGGCGGGCTCTCGGGCCATGGCTTTGGCATCGGCCCCGGTGTGGGCAAGCTTGCCGCCCAGCTTGCGACGGGGGCTGCGCCCCTGGTCGATCCTTCCGCAATGGCCCCCGCGCGCCTGGGGGCCTGAGGCCATGCTGGCCGCCCAGGGCCGGGTTGCGATGATCTCCGGGGCGACCCGCGGCATCGGTCGCGCCATCGCGCAGCGTCTGGCGCAGGAGGGCTATCGGCTGTCGCTCGGCGCGCGCGACCCCGCAGCCCTTCAGGCAGCCTTTGGCCCCGAGGGGCCCGACCGGATCCACGCCGCCTATGAGGCCGAAAGCCGGGCCGGCCAGGCGGATTGGATTGCCCGAACCCTGGCGGCTTGGGGCCGGATCGACGCGCTCATCAACAATGCCGGCATCTCGAACCGCTTTTCCATCGAGGCGGGCGCGGAGGCGGACCTCGACCGTGTCTGGGCGGTCAATGTCAAGGCGCCGCTCTTTCTCACCCGGGCCTGCCTGCCGCATCTGCGCGCCGCGGGAACCGGCCGCATCGTCAACATCGCGTCCCTCTCCGGCAAGCGGGTGCGCAATGAAAACGTGGCCTATAACATGTCCAAACATGCGTTGATGGCATTGAGCCATGGCACGCGGCGGATCGGCTGGGTCGATGGGGTTCGGGTCACCGCGATCTGCCCCAGCTTTGTGCGCACCGACCTCACATCCGATGTCACCAAGCTAGCACCCGAGGAGATGATCGACCCGGCCGACCTCGCCGATCTGGTGGCGACCGCGCTGGCCCTGCCCAATTCGGCGGCACTGGCCGAGATGCATGTCAACTGCCGGCTTGAGGACCAGTATTGAGCCGCGGGGCCGGTCTGCGGGCTTGACGGCGCGCCAGTCGCTTGCAAGCCTTACCCTACGGAAGGGGGCATCATGGCGGGCTGGCGCGTGGGCGTCGATTCAGGCGGAACCTTCACCGATCTGTGCCTGTTTGAGGCCGGATCCGGCGAGGTTCGGGTCTGGAAGGTGCCCTCAACCCCGGCCGATCCCAGCCAGGCCATCGCCGACGGGGTTGCGGCCGGGCTGGCCGAGCATGGCGGGGCGGCCGGCGCAGTGGCCTATCTGGGCCATGGCACGACCGTTGCGACCAACGCGCTGATCCAGGGGCGCACGGCGCGGACCGGCCTGATCACCACCCTGGGTTTTCGCGATCTTTTGGAGATCGGGCGCCAGAAGCGCCCCGACCTTTACGATCTGCAAACAGACAAGCCCGACCCGATCGTGCCGCGCCGGCTGCGCCTTGAGGTGCCCGAGCGGCTGCGCCATGACGGCCGGGTGGAGGTTCCGCTCGATGAGGCAGCGGTGCGCCGGGCCGCCGAAGCCCTCGCCGCGGAAGGCGTGCAATCGGTGGCGATCGGCTTTCTCTATGCGTTCCTGAACCCCGCGCATGAGGCCCGCGCGCGCGAGATCGTGGCGGCCGTTCTGCCAGAGGCGTTCATCTCCTGCAGTCATGAGATTGCGCCGGAGTTTCGGGAGTATGAGCGGTTTTCAACCGTTGCGGTGAATGCAGCGCTCGGCCCGGTGATGAGCCGCTATGTGCGCCGGCTGGAGGATCGTGTGGCCGCGCTGGGGGTGCCGGTGCCCGCGCATATCACCCAGTCGAATGGCGGGGTGATCTCAACCCGGCTGGCCGCCGCCCAGCCCGTGCGCACGGTGCTGTCGGGCCCGGCCACGGGCGTTGTCGGGGCGGTCGCGCTCTCGGCCCTCACCCAGATCCCCGACATCATCACCTTCGATATGGGCGGCACCTCGACCGATGTCTCGCTGGTTCGCGCCAGCCGGCCCGACACATCGGGCGAGGCAACGGTGCATGGCCACCCCCTCAAGCTGCCGATGCTCGACATCCACACCGTGGGCGCCGGGGGCGGGTCGATTGCCCATATCGACACGGGCGGGCTCTTGAAGGTGGGGCCGCACAGCGCCGGGGCCGATCCGGGGCCGGCCTGCTATGCGCGCGGGGCCGAGGCGGTGACGGTGACCGACGCGAATGTCGCCCTTGGCATTCTGCACCCCACGCATCTTTTGGGCGGGCGCATGCCCATTGACCGGAGCCTCTCGCTGCGCGCGCTCGAAAAGCTCGGGGCCACGCTGAGCCTCTCGATGGAGGCGACGGCCCAGGGCGTGCTGGCCATCGTCACCGCCAATATGGCCAAGGCGATCCGGGTGATCTCGGTCCAGCGCGGGCATGACCCACGCGGCTTTGCGCTGATGGCCTTTGGCGGGGCGGGCCGATCCACGCCGCGCGGCTGGCGCGCGAGCTTGACTGCCCGCGCATTCTGGTCCCGCCGCATCCCGGCGTGCTGTGCGCCACGGGCCTGCTGCTCACCGATCTGGTGACCGATTATGCGCGCACCCGCCTCACCCCGCTTGACCGCGCGGGCGAGGTGATCGATGCCTGTTTTGCCGAGCTGGATGCACAGGCCGATGCCTGGTTTGCGGCCGAAGGCGTGGCCGCGCCGGCGCGCAGGCTGCGCCGTTCGATTGACATGCGCTATGCCGGGCAGAATTACGAGCTTTCGGTCGATCTGCCGGGGGAGACAGGTCCCGATCGGCTGACGGCGCTGAAGGCGGCCTTTGAGGCCGAGCATCGGCGCATGTATGGCTATGTCGCCGAGGAAGAGCCAGTCCAGCTCGTCACCTTTCGCATCCAGGCAACCGGCATTGTGCCCAAATCGACCCTGGCCGACCATCCCCCTGCCTCCGGACCCGTCGATGCGGCGGTCACCGGCACCCGCGACGTGTGGCTGCCCGAGGCGGGCGGCTGGACCGGGGTGACGCTTTACAACCGGGCGCGCCTTGGCCCCGGTCACCGCATCGCAGGCCCCGCAATTGTCGAGCAGATGGACAGCACCACGCTGATCCTGCCCGGCCAGACCGCGCGGGTGGACGCCTTTCTCAACCTGCTCATCGAGGAGGCGGCATGAGCGACACGCCCAGCCCGGCGGCCCCCGACCCGATCACGGTGGAGGTGATCGGCAATGCGCTCTCCTCGATTGTGGAGGAGATGGGCGAGACGCTGATCCGCGCCTCCTATTCCACCAACATCAAGGAGCGGCGCGACTGTTCGACCGCGCTTTTCGACGCCGCCGGGCGCTGTCTTGCGCAGGCCGAGCATATCCCCATCCATCTGGGCAGCTTTATCGGGCTGATCGAGGCGATTGTCGCGCGCGTCGACCCCGCCACGATTGCCGAGGACGATGTCTTCATCGGCAATGACGCCTATACCGGCGGTGGCACGCATCTGCCCGACATCGTGCTCGCCTCCCCGATCTTCGTGGATGGCGCGCTGATGGCCTGGGCGGTCAATCTCGCCCATCACGCCGATTTCGTCGATCGGGGCCATGCGCATATTTTCCAGGAAGGGATCCGTATCCCGCCGGTGCGGCTTTACCGCGACGGCGTCTTGCAAGAGGATGTGCTTGAGCTGATCCTCCTGAACTGCCAGGTCCCGCGCGAACGGCGCAACGACCTGCGCGCCCAGATGGCCGCCAACCGCACCGGGATCTCGCGCTTTCACGC
>JBCBKN010000410.1:0-3750 GCA_038521775.1 Pseudomonadota bacterium
GGGCGCGAATGCCTGGCTCACGGTCGGGCTGCGCGAGGGGCGCAATCGTGAGATCCGGCGGGCCTTTGAGGCTGTGGGGCTGGAGGTGAACCGGCTGATCCGCATCTCCTACGGCCCGTTCCAGCTGGGCGATCTGGCCGAGGGCGCGGTCGAGGAACTGCGCGGCAAGGTGCTGCGCGATCAGCTTGGCGCGCTGCTGGAGCGCGATCCCGAACCGCGCGGCCGCGCCCGGCGACGCTAGAGCCGGTAGCCGCCGGAGACGGTCAGAACCTCGCCGGTGATGCAGGACGCCTGTGGCCCTCACAGAAACCGCACCGCCCGGGCGATGTCTTCGGGGGCTGCGAGACGGCCCAGGGCGGTTTCCTTGATAAAGAGCGCGCGCAGCGCGTCCGTCCGGGGCGCGTCCGGGGCGCGTCCGGGATGTCGACCGCGCCCGGCGCCACGGCATTCACCCGGATCTGACGGGGCCCCAGCTCCTTGGCCATGCCGCGGGTCCAGAGGTTCAGGGCCGCTTTGCTGGCCCCGTAAAGCGCCGCACCCTGCGGCGGAAGCACCGCATTGACCGAGGAGATGTTGACGAGTGCTGCCCCTGCCCGCAGATGCGGCGCGGCGGCGGCGAGCAGCGCCTGTGCGGCCAGGAGATTGACCTGCAGCATCTGGCCAAGGGCCGCCGCATCAAAGGTCTCGGGCGGCGAGGGGCTGGCAAGACCGGCATTGTTCACGATCACATCGATCCTGCCGAACCGCGCCAGCACGGCTTGCACAATCGCCTCGGCCGCCTGGGGCTCGGTCAGATCGGCCCGGATGGCCAAATGCGGTCCGGCGGCGTCGGGCTCGGTGCTACGCCAGGTGAAGGCAACCTCATGGTCCTGCGCAAGCTCGGTGACGATTGCGTGACCGATGCCGCGCGCCCCGCCGGTGACCAGCGCAACTTTTTCCATGAGCGGCTATCTCCTTGTGCAGGGTCCCAGCCTAGACCAAGCCTGGGCGCACCGGCAATGCAGGGGCGGCCAAGGCCGCGCAAGGAAAGGCCAGCTTCCCAATGCGAATCGCGCTTCTCACCATGCTGACCATGCTCGCCTTTGCCGCAAACTCGATCCTGAACCGCCTGGCCCTGGCCGAGGGCGAAATCGGGCCGGCCGGCTTTGCCGCGATGCGCGTGGCCGCGGGCTGTGCGGTGCTGTTTGCGCTGCTGGCGCTGCGCGACCGGGCGCCTCCGCGGCTTTTGCGGCCAGATGCCGGCGCTGTGCTGGGGCTGAGCGCCTATATGCTGGGGTTTTCGTTTGCCTATGTGTCGATGGATGCGGGGATCGGCGCGCTGGTGCTTTTCGGCGGGGTTCAGATCACCATGTTCCTCGGTGCCCTGACCGAGGGGGAACGGCCGCCCCCACAGCGCTCGGCCGGAATGCTGCTGGCCTTTGGCGGGCTGGTGATCCTCTCAGCACCCACCGGGCCGGTTTCGGTCACGCCGGTCGCACTGGTGCTGATGTCGGTCGCCGCGCTGGGCTGGGGGGTCTATTCGCTGATCGGGCGGGGCGCGGTCGATCCCTTGCAGGCCACGGGCGGCAATTTTCTCTACAGCCTGCCGCTGGTTCTGGTCGCCCTGGTGATCTGGCCTGACAGCGTTCCGGCAAGCGGCCAGGGTCTGGCGCTGGCGGCACTTTCGGGCGGCGTGACCTCGGCGATGGGCTATGCGCTTTGGTATGCGCTCCTGCCAAGCCTGGGGGCGACGCGCGGCGCGCTGGCCCAGCTCTCCGCACCGGCGATCGCGTTCTGCCTCGGGGCGCTGCTTTTGGGCGAGGCGGTGACCTTCGTTGCGGTCCTTGCCGGGGCGCTCATTCTGGGCGGCATCGTGGTGGGTCTGGTCCCGTGGAGGCGGGCCTAGCCATTGCCAGCCGCCGAGGGATGCAGCATCGGCCGATAGCCTTCGCGCAGCACGGCCAGGATCGCCGGCGGGGTCAGGGGCGTGACCTGCGCGGCGGGCAGGGGCGCGGTCGGGCCATAGCCTTGCGGCGACCAGCGCTTTGCGCCGCCCGCATGGCACAGCCAAAACCCGTCGGCTGCAAAGATCGCGCCCTGAGGCAGCTGCACGGCGGCGCAGGCCGGCCCGGCCTGGCCGCGCTGGGCCGCCAGAACCCGGTCCATCGCATCGGCGCGGGGCGGCGCATCGCACCCCTCCGCCGCGGCCCAGGCCGCCGCAAAGGCACGCGCCTCGGCGCGGCGACATTCGAAACAGGGCCTGTGGCCCGCGGCGAGCGCGGTTGCCTCATCCAGAAAGAAAAGCTCTGTATAGCCGCTCTGCCAGACCCGCCTCTGGCGGCCCTTAAAGCACAGTTTGCAGGCGATCCAGCGCCGCGAGGCCTGGCGCCGCGTCAGCCGCCATTCCGCATGGATCTGACCGCCGCGATTGCCCATGAGCAGGCCGCGCGCGGGCTCGGCAACCAGCGTGCCATCTGGCGCCACGCGGTTCTGCAGGGGTGACGGACGGCTGGACATCGGGCAACTTTCATGCAGGCTCGCGCAAAAGAAACCACCATTGGGGGGGCCATGTCACCTGCAACCGCACCGTTTAGGGCCGATCATGTCGGCAGCCTGCTGCGCCCCGACAGTGTGAAGGCCGCGCGCAAGCGCCATTTCGAAGAGGCGAGCCTGTCGGCCGAGGCCCTGGCCGAGATCGAGGATGCCGCGATCCGCGATCTGGTGGCCATGCAGCAGGATATCGGGCTGCCCGTGGTCACCGATGGCGAGGCGCGCCGGTCCTTCTGGCATTATGATTTCATGGGTGGGCTGACCGGGCTCGACCTCGTTGAGCGCAACGAGGGGGTGCAGTTTGCCGGCATCAAGCTGCGCCCGGTCTTTCCCACCATCTCCGGGCCGCTCGATTTTCCCGACGACCATCCGATGCTGGCGCATTTCACCTATCTTGCCTCAGTGAGCGATGTGCAGCCGAAGATCTCCATCCCCGGCCCCTCGGCCTGTCATTTCCGCGTGGCGCCCAGCGACATCGCGCCCGAGGCCTATCGCGACCCGCAGGCGCTTTTTGACGATCTCGCGGCGACCTATGCCAAGGCGGTGGCGGCATTCTATGCGGTGGGCTGCCGCTACCTACAGCTCGACGACATTTTCTTTGCCTATCTGTGCGATCCCAAGCATCGGGCCGAGAAGGCCGCGCAGGGCCAGGATCCCGATTGGCTGATCGACCGCTATGCCTGGATGATGCAGGAGGCGATCAAGGACCGGCCGGCCGATATGGTCATCGGTATGCATATGTGCCGGGGCAATTTCCGCTCCACCCATGCCGCCGAGGGGGCCTATGACCTCGCCGCCGATGCGATCTTCAACCGCACCGGGGTGGATGTGTTCTTCATGGAATACGATGATGAGCGTTCGGGCGATCTCGCGCCGCTGCGCTTTCTTGCCAAGGGGGCGCAGCGGGTTCTGCCGGGCTTTGTGACCACCAAGCGCGGCGCGCTGGAGGAGGTCGACGAGCTGCGGCGCAAGTTCGACGAGGTTGGGCGCTATGCCGACCTGAACCAGTTTGGGATCGCACCGCAATGCGGGTTCGCCTCGACCGAGGAGGGCAACGCCATCAGTCTGGATGACCAGAAGCGCAAGCTCGATCTGGTGGTGCGCACGGCCGAGGCGATCTGGGGCGGGGTGGTCTGACCCCGCTCGCGCATCCCTCGCCCAATTTTGGCGCGCGGCGGGGCGGGGCGCAGCCCAGCCTTGTGGTCCTGCATTACACGGCCA
>JBCBKN010000411.1:0-3700 GCA_038521775.1 Pseudomonadota bacterium
TCGATCTTTGACGAAAGCTCGATCTGGAACATCCTGCAGGACGTTCTGGACACGGCCTTCTTTGGCTACATTCTCTATCACGCAATCCGCATCTGGATGGATCGGCGCATCGCGCAGGAGGGGGTTGACGAGAATGCCGGCCCAGAGCAGCTCGATGAGGGCGGCGGTGCCTCGGCCACGTCGCGGCTTGGCACATTGCTGCCGCTGGTGCGCAGCTTCGTTCTGCTGGTCGTGGCCGCGTCGGTCTTCCTGCTGATCGCAGCGCGGCTCGGGGTCAATGTCGCACCGCTCTTTGCCGGTGCCGGTATTGTCGGCCTTGCCATCGGCTTTGGCGCGCAGACCCTGGTACGCGACATCCTGTCAGGCGTGTTCTACCTGCTCGACGACGCGTTCCGGCGCGGCGAGTATATCGATGTGGGCGATGTGAAGGGCACGGTGGAGAAGATCTCGATCCGCTCCTTCCAGCTGCGCCACCATCTGGGCGCGTTGCACACGATCCCCTTCGGCGAGATCCAGTTCCTGACCAATTACTCGCGTGACTGGGTGATCATGAAGCTGCCGCTGCGGCTGACCTATGACACCGATGTCGACAAGGTGCGCAAGATCATCAAGAAGCTGGGGGTCGAGCTGCTGGATCACCCGCTGGAGGGGCATAAGTTCGTTCAGCCGCTGAAGAGCCAGGGCGTCTATATGATGGAAGACAGCGCCATGATCGTGCGGGTGAAGTTCATGACCCGGCCGGGCGATCAGTGGACGACGCGCAAGCTGGCCTATCAGCGGATCCGGGAGGTTTTCGAGAAAGAGGGCATCAAGTTCGCCCATCGCGAGGTGACGGTGCGGATCCCGGATCTGGACAAGCGCGGCGATCTTGGCGAGGAGGAAGTGTCGGCCATCGGCGCGGCGGCGCGCCGTGCGGTGGACGAGGCCGATGCCCTGGCCGGGCCGCAGCCGGCGCTGATGGACGGGCGGTAAGCCGTTCGACATCGGGCCGGCCCCTCGGGGCATCGAGCCCCTCGGGGCCGCGACGGCGCTGCGCGCCGCGGGGCCAAGCCTCCGGACAAAGCACCCAAAGGCGCCGCAGCCCAGCGGGAGCGGCTCACACGATGTTGGCGTCGCTGAGCGCGCTCAGCTCGACATCGCGCAGGGTGACCAGGTTCCCAAAGCCGTTTACATCCATCAGGGCCAGGATCACCACATCATCGCCAACTTGCCGGATGCCGTCGAGACCGGCCAGCCCGCCGAGCGGCGGCAGGTTCAGCTCCGGGGCCACCCTCAGCAGATCCTCACTCGGATCGAAATCGGCAATGTCGTAAACACGGCGCTTGGTGCTGACGAAGGTGTCGAGAATGAACCGGTCGGCATCCGCACCGCCAAAGAGCAGCGCCCCCTCAAACCCTCGCAACACATCGGCGCTATCGCCGCCGTAAAGCGTTCCGGAGCCGGAGAGGTTGTCGTTTCCGCCGCCGCCGTAATAGAGGGTGCCGCCGCCCCGGTCGTCACCTTCGCCGCCAAAGGCCACGGCGCCATTGCCGGCGAAGATCGTATCGATGCCGTCGCCGCCAATGGCCGTCACACCGCCTGAAACGCGCATCAGATCCTTGCCCTCGCCTCCGAAGAGCGTAACGGTGGCGGGCCGGGTAAGGTCAAAGTCGAACTCGTCATTGCCCGCTCCGCCAAGGATCACCCCATCGAGCAGCCGGCTGCCACCGATCGTGTCGTTGCCGTCGCCAGCATGGACAAAGCTGTGGCTATTCAACCAGTTCAAGTTGTTCACGGAGATGACGTCGCGTGTATCGCCACCATAGGCGGTTCCACCGGCCTCAATGCTGATCCTGTCAATGCCGTCGCCGCCGAAGATCGTCGAACCCGTATCGGCGCTCAGCCGGTCATTGCCATCGTCCCCGTAAAGCCGGGCCCGGTCAGCCCGTCGAGATCGTCGGCATCTGCACCGCCAAAGACCACGCCGCCGGGGGTCAGCATTTCGACCCGGTCAAACCGGCCGCCGGTGCGCACGACCAGACCTTCGGTGTTCGCAATTCTGAGCGAGTCGTTTTCCTCGGTGGCGACAAGTCGCTCGATCCCAAAAAGCGTGACGAAGTTTTTGTCTTCGCCCGGCTGCAGCACCAGCGTGTCGCGCCCCGGGCCGCCATAGAGGTCCAGGCCTATCGGTCCACGCGCAATGAGCAGATCATCGCCAGCACCCAGAACAATGAGATCACCGCCGCCGCCCTGCATTGTGATCCGGTCATTGCCAAGGCCGCCATAAATGTCGGCAACGCCGCTGCGCACAGCGATCACATCATCGCCGTCGCCGGCCGTTACGGACGCGTCACCACTAACAATAATCGTATCGTTGCCCGCCCCGGCATCGATGGTCGCGGCGCCGCGCAGGGAGACGATGCGGTCATCGCCCCCTTTGGCGTCGATCCGGGCGTCGGAAATGCCGCTAAAGATCACATCGCCGACCGCGCCGCCGGTCAGCGTGGTGGTGCCGAAAATGGCGTCTTCTCCGGCGGCACCGATCAAGGTGTTCGCGGCCGTGGCCGATCCGACGAAGGCTTCAAAGCCGATGAATTCGACATCGTCGCGCCCGTCGATACGGACCCGCCCCGTGCCGTCGACCGTGACACTGCCTTGGGCCATGCTGAGGTCGATGAGGTCGAAATCATTGCCGATGTTTCCGATGTCGCCGCCGTGATAGACCCCAGCCGCGCCACCCCAGAAAATACGGTCGCTTCCCTGTCCGCCAAAGAAGCTTGCCGTCTCGGTGGACGCGATGAAGGTGTCGTCGAGATCGGTCCCTATGATCGCCTCGATATTGGCAAACCGGTCGATATTGGTGACTGCCACGCCAGCTTCGCGCACCGTCATTCTGGCGTAGCCCGCGGCAAAAACGATGGTGAGGCCCGGGCCCGAATCGGCATCAGGGCCCAAATCATAGGCGAGCAGGTCGACGCCATCCCCGCCATTGATGCTGTCAGACCCACGGCCCAGTTTGAAATCTTTGACGGTGTTGCCTTCAAGGATGACGTCGTTGCCAGATCCCGCAAAGATCGTGTCATCGCCCTTGCCGCCGGCAATTGTGTCATCGCCGGCATTTCCGATCAGCAGGTCATTGCCTGCGCCGCCCGAAACAGAGTCAGCGCCAGAGCCACCCTCAAGCGTATCGGGCTCGGGCCCGCCGAAGAAGTTTGCCATCTATGACCTCCCGGGCGCGCTGCCCGGAAGGCGGGTCAGCTCGCCGCTGAAATAAGTCCCATCTGTTCGAGCTTCAGGATCACCTGCTGGGCGCAGAAATCAACCTCCATGCCCTCGGTGTCGACGCTCAGCTCAGGGGTTTCGGGCGCTTCATAGGGGTCGGAGATGCCGGTGAATTCCTTGATCTTGCCATCGCGGGCCAGCTTGTAGAGCCCCTTGCGGTCGCGCCGTTCGCATTCTTCGAGGCTGGTCGCGACATGGACTTCGACAAAGGCGCCATAGGCCTCGATCATCTCGCGCACCGAGCGGCGGGTGGCGGTGTAGGGCGCGATTGGCGCGCAGATCGCGATGCCGCCGTTTTTGGTGATCTCGGAGGCGACATAGCCGATGCGGCGGATGTTGATGTCGCGATGCTCCTTGGAAAAACCAAGCTCGGAGGAGAGATGCTTGCGCACCACATCGCCGTCGAGCAGCGTGACCGGCCGGCCGCCCATCTCCATCA
>JBCBKN010000412.1:0-3657 GCA_038521775.1 Pseudomonadota bacterium
ATCGGCGTGCCGTGCTCGGCTTCCATGGCGATGCGACGGTTGACGGTCTCATGGACGATATGCGCGGCCTGGCTGTTGTTGAGGATCGGCCGCCAGGTGAACGCGGAACTGGCAGCGATGCTGTCGGGCGGGCTTGCCTCGACAGGAAGCACCGAGGCGGCGTCAAACGCGTGCGTGATCCGGGCGATTTCGACCGGCAAGACCTCCGCAAGCTCAAGGGCGCGCGTCGGCGGCGAGGGGTTTCCAGCGTGCTCGGCAGGCACGGCCTCGCCCACAGGAATGGCCGGCGGCATGTCTTGGGCGGCGATCTCCACCCTGTCGACCGCAGGCTCTTCGACGCCGTCGGGTGCTTGATCGGGGATCCAGCTTTCGCTGACATTGCCGGCCGCGGCGGGCAACGGGACGATCTGCAGGCTGGGATCGGCCGGCAGCTCACC
Organism: Pseudomonadota bacterium; assembly: GCA_038521775.1. Classification (GTDB taxonomy): domain Bacteria; phylum Pseudomonadota; class Alphaproteobacteria; order Rhodobacterales; family Rhodobacteraceae; genus J013. The sequence continues at coordinate 438 of JBCBKN010000412.1, forward strand.
CGACCAGGCAATCGGCTGCGATCCGCGAAATCCGGTTACATCGTTGGACATCCAAGGCTCCCACAACGCATGGATGGTCGCTGTATGTTGATGATGCCCCTGCACGCAGATCGACCGCCGCCCCAGCCCGGCACGTCATCGCCACCCGTGCCCGGCCCGTCTCCAACCCGTCAGTCAACCCAACGGCAAACCCAACGGCCAGCCCGATCCCTGACACACGGCTATCGCACGAGGCGCATCATTCCAGCGAACCAACCTCTTTCACACAAACCACCCTCTTAACGCGTGCAGTCAGACTATGGCGAGACAGGTGCTAAAAAACGGCAAAAACACGGCGCTGCGGGATCAATTGCGAATATTCGTTGACTGATTCAGACTAAAATCCAAGTGCTGTTAGTCTAAAACGGCGATTTCTTGTCTAAATTTTGGCAGATATCCTGCTGTAAAACTGGCAAACCTGCATTCGAAGGGCACATGATGCGCTCAGAGGCGGTTTCAGATCTGGTTCGGCGTCAGGGGCTTGGGGTGAACGACAGCCGGCTTTGCCACGGCAGCGGCGCCTGATCGACGGGGCGGTCAAAGAGAAGGCCGGGGCGATTGCCCGCCAGATCCTCCAGACGTTCGTCGATGGCCAGATGATGGGGGGCCGCGGCCCATGGCGCACGCGGTGTGAACATCCAGCTGCGCTCGTCTGGGCCAAGCGCGATGGCCCCGGGCACAATGGCGCCTGCCGCATCCAGAACCCGCAGGCGAAAGGCCAGGGACAGATGATCATGCGCGCTGCCAAGATCGACGATCAACGGTGCGGTGCCGGCCGCCATCGGCACGGTGAGGGACCAGCCTGCGGGGTCCGGCGGGTCGATATCGGCGGCTGCAACGGTAAAGCTGTGGCGGCCAGCCACGCCAAGCGGGCAGCCCTGATCGTCCTGGGCGGCTGCGGAGAGCTCAAACGCATAGGCCTGCCCGGGGACCAAGGCGCGGCCCAGCGCTGCATGCGCGTCCAGGCCGGTTTTCACGCGGCCGGGATCCAGCAGCAGCGTCAGGCGACGCCGGTCCGGCGACCAGAGATCGGCGCGATTTTCCAGAAAGACCCCGTCGACGGCGCGTCCCGCATCGTCGAGAAGGCGCACATTCTGAAACCCCTGATCGGCCGCCATCGAGCGCGGAAAATAGATGTAGATGCGCAGAAGGTTGGCGGGAAGAAACTCGCCCGACGGGTAGAACTCCACCCCGCCTTCGGCCGGGTCGGGGCATGCGGCCGAGGCCGTGCCCGCAGCCCAGAGGGCTGCGAGCGTCAGGCCCAGGGCCCGGGCGATCATTGCCGGATCTGGCCGGGGAAGCCCTCATCGGCCTTCAGCATGTTCTGGAACATGCGCACACCCTGCGACATGCGATCATCGACATAGGCATAATCGGGGAAGTTGTACTCGCTGATGAAATCGCTGAGCCGAAAGAAGGCGCCCTTGCGGAACGACACCAACTCCATGGCGCCGGTGTCGAGGTCGCGGCGCATCCCCAGAAGGAACTGCTGGTCCTGGTCTGCGACATGCACAACGCCCGACATGGGCAGCGAGACGGTCTGAACCCCGGCTGTCGCCCCAAGATAGGGAACCGGCTCGGTCAGCGCGGTCGCCGATGCCAGCGCATCCATGGTGATCAGATCCGCATCCATCTCGCGGTTGACCACCAGCACATATTGCGACACCTCGCCCGACATATTGGCGGCGGAAAACGAGATCACGTCGAGCGGCGTGTTGCCAAAGCCAAGCTCGGCAATCGTCGATCCGGTCACATGCGCTGCATCCTCTAGCGCATCGACCGGCACCGTGACCAGCGGCGTGCAGGTATAGGCGGCCAGCACCGTCGGCGCGCCGTCCAGGTCGATCACGGTCATTGCGCGGATCGGCGCGCGGGTTTCGTTCTGGTTGTGCGCGGCGTGAAACATCTCGATGCTGGTTTCGGTGCCCGAGCCGTCGAAGGGAAAGGCGATCCGCCGCAGGGTCGAGGCAAACTCGCCGGTCGAGATCCCCGACACGAAAAGCTCGCCATTCACAAAGTCGAGATCGGTGATCGTCAGCGTCGGCGCGGGAATGTCGCGCCAAAACGTCACCCCGGCATCGGCAGTGTCGTCAAGCGTGTGGCTGGTCGAGGGCAGGGCGGCCAGATCAAGCTGTTGAACCTCGCCCTCGGGCGAGACGGTCACGACAGCGCTCGTCTCCGCGCCATCGATCATGGCGGTCAGGGACATATAGGCCAGGCGCGTGACCGGATGAACGGCAAGATCGCCATAGATGATGCGACCCTCGGTTCCCAGCGCGGCCGCGACCAGCGCATCGACATCCAAGATGTTGAACGGGGTGTCATTTTCGGGCGCAACACCGGTTTCGGGCAGCGTGTAGGCGTGGATCGTGCCGGTGGTCGATTCCGCCACAAAAAGCGTGTTTTCGGGGCCAAACTCGAGAAGACCCGAGGAGCGGGGCATTTCGGCCTGCGCAATGCCGGCCGAAAGAGCGATGGCGCAGATCGAGAGGATCGGTCGTGATGTCAGCATTGGGCGGCTCCTGTCTGGCGCTGTCTTTGGGATCGGACAGCCCGAAATCGCGCGAAGTCTGCGGCCATACCCGCCTGGGAAACAAGGTCACAAATGCGCGTGCACTGCGCAGCCGGGCAACGCTTGGCGCTGGCCCGCAAGCCCAACGCGCCGTTCTGTGTGCACCGGGTCCGGCACCGGCCGGCCGCCAGTCACGCGCCCGCAGTTTCACCCGCAGTTTCACCCGCAGTTTCACCCGCAGTTTCAAAGGCGTGACGCTGTGCCTTGACGGTGTCCAGATTGTCCCGCGCCCAGCCCACAATCGGCCACATCAGTTGAACCAGGCCATTGCCTTGATCGGTCAGCGCATAGGAGACCGCAACCGGCGGGCCATCATGGACGGTGCGCGTAATATACCCGTCGCGCTGCAGGGCGCGCAAGTTCTCGGTCAGCACACGTTGGGTGATATCGCCGATCTGTCGTTTCAGTTCGCCGAATCTGAGCGGATTGTCGTCGAGCGTCAAAAGAATGACGATCTGCCATTTGCCCGTCACTTTGGACAAAACGGTCCTGATCGGGCAGAGCAGGGCCTCGGCTTCATTGGTCACCGGCGTCATTGCCATGTCTTGGGGTCCTGTTTGCGGCTGGTTTCGGGTGCCGGTCGTCAAGCGCGGTACTTTTTCTGCACCA
>JBCBKN010000413.1:0-3642 GCA_038521775.1 Pseudomonadota bacterium
CGGCGCCGCATCGATCTGATCATACGCCTTGAACTCGCCAAACTGCTTGGTGATCGCCGCCGTCAGCGTCGTCTTGCCATGATCAACATGCCCGATCGTGCCAACATTCACATGCGGCTTGTTGCGCTCAAACTTCGCCTTTGCCATAGCCGGTCCCGCCTGGTCCCGGGCACACGCTGTGCCGGGGTCATTTGCGCGGCTGATCTAGGGCCAATGCGGCGTCAGGGCAACCCCAACATTTTGGACGCTCGCCCTTCGCAGGGACGCCTGCTTCAGGACATGCCCAGCCAGGCACGGATGACATCGGTCACGCGCCCGCTGATGCGGCTGCGCTGGGTGCGGCCCTCCTCGACGGCGCGGGCGGCGTCCGAACCCTGAAGCGCCTTGAGATCCGCCTTCACACCGGTTTCCTCGGCGATCACGGCGCCATTGGCATCGGTCAGGCGCAAATCGAGCAGTACATCATGCCAGCCCAGGCTGCCCGAGGCCCGGGCGCGCGGCGTGAGGGCATGAAACTTGCGCAATGTGACCGTCAGGTTAACAGCCACCGGGCCGGTGAGATCGGCCACCGCGGCGTCGACAGCATCGGTCAGCAATGCGTCGACCTGGGCGCGGCGATCGCCTTGCGGGTCTTCCCACCAGACGATGTCGGTGCCGGGAAACCGCACATCGGGGTCCTCGGACACCGTGAGCGTGTCGGGCACAACGACATTCACCGTGGCCACGGTCCATGACTGAACGGTGTCGGCCGGGGTGGCCACCCCGGATGTAAAGGTGGTGCTGTCCAGGCGCATGGCCGCGCATCCGGCCAGCATTGCGACGGCCGTCAGGCTGAGCAGCAGACGGGCGCGTTTGGTCTTTTGTGTCGCGTTTGGCATGGTCATCGGCCTTTACAGTATTTTAATTTCCCGATCTTGGTTGCTAAACGCAATAATTGGACGGAAAAAAGGCAAACTGCCTTGCACAGGCGCAAAAGAGGCAATGTTGGATCGGAATACGGGGTCCGTCACACGGGTTTGGTTACATTGAGGCGGTCCGCGGCGCGCCGCGCCCGCGCTTGCGCACAAACTCCTCAAACGCAGTCGCCGACATCGGTCGGGCCCAATAATAGCCTTGCCCATGCGTCGTGCCAAGCCGTCGCAGGAACTCTGCCTGCTGGGCCCCCTCCACACCCTCGGCGACCGTCCTGAGGCCCATCCCGCGTGCCATTCCGATCGTTGCGCTGACAATTGCGCGGTCTTGGGGCACATCGCAAATGCCCTCAACAAAACTCCGGTCGATCTTGATCTCGCTGACCGGCAGCCGCTTGAGATGCGACAGCGACGCATGGCCGGTCCCGAAATCGTCGAGCGAGAGTTCAAAGCCAAGATCCACGATGGCGTCGAGCACCACGCTCGCCGCATCGCCACCGCTGCCGACCACGCAATTCTCGGTCACCTCGACATAGAGATCCTTCGGGGTCACCCCATCCTGCGCAAGCCGGCCCAGCCGCTCCATCAACGGGCCTGGATTTTTCAGATCCTCGGCATGGATGTTGACCGCAATGGGACCGGTCCGCAGGCCGGTGCGGCGCCATGTGACGATATCGCCGGCCACCATGTCAAAGATCCGCCCGGTGATCTGACGGATCATATTGCGGTCCGCCGCGACGGGCAGAAACGTGTCGGGCGGGATGAACCCGCGTTCGGGATGGTGCCAGCGCAGCAGGGCTTCGGCCCCGGCCACGTCGCCGCTGCTCAGATCGATCTTTGGCTGGTAGTGAATGGCGAGCTGGTTGCTGTCGAGCGCGTTTCGCAGATCGGTCTCGATCCGGTCCATTTCGGCCTTATGCGCGCTCAGATCGGCAACGAAAAGCTCGATCCCGCCACGCCGATGAGCCTTTGCATGGCGCATGGCGGTCGACGCGTGCGACACCAGCGTGCGCGGGTCGCCGGCATCATCGGGAACCCGCGCAGCCCCCGCCGAGGCGCCGACGCTGATCCGTCGCCCGGCCAGCTGCGCCGGTTGCGACACAGCATTGATCAGGCGAGACCCGAATGACCGCAACTCCGCTCCGCTCAGCCCGCCGGGCAGCAGAATGGCATACTCATCTGCCGAGAGCCGGGCGACGAAATCGTCGCGGCGCAGCTGCTCGCGCAGCCGGGTTGCCACGATGGCCAGGAACCGGTCGCCCAGTTGAAACCCGTTGGAATCATTGACCCGGTTGAACTGGTCGAGGCCCAGGACAAGCAGCCAGAACGGCCGCTCCGACGCGCAGGCCCTCGCCAGCTCATCCAACAAGGCGGCGCGGTTCGGCAGCCCGGTGACATTGTCGTGGCGCGCCAGCTTGGTGATCTGAAGCTGCGCCTGCCCCAACTCGGCCGCCGCCTTGGACAGCTGCGCGGTCAGCTGCTCCCTATCCCGCGAAATGGTGCCGGCAGCAAAGGCAAAATACCCCAGCGAGGTTCCGTAAATCACCGAATAGACCGCCACCGGCCAGAGAATGTCGGCCGCCGACAGAAGACAGCCGAGCATCACCGCACCAAGGATGGTGAAGTAATAGCAACAGGCCGCGGTCAATGTCCGATGCATGATGAAGCTGCCGCCCGCGGCCATGCCCGAACAGACCACGAGGGCCAGAAGCTGCTCTTGCGGGGTGCCGGCCAGGAACACAAGCAGGGCAAGCGCGCCCCAGGGCATGCCCAACAACACCGCAAAAACATTCAGCCGAAGCGCGGCACGGCGCGAGACCCGCGACACCAGCCGCTGTGCGGCGCGGCGCGAGCGATGCATGGCAAACCCGCTGACCGCAAGGGTCGCAAGGCACCAAGGAACAAGGAACCACCATTCGTCATTGGGACCGACAGCGACGAGATAGAGCACCGCATTGACAGCCGTCAGCAGCGCGGCAAGCCCCGACATCGAGAGCATGGCTTGAAGATCGCCCGGCTCGGGCGGCGCGCCCACCGCACTGAGAAAGGCCCGCAACGAGACATCGGGCTTGTCTGCGGCCTTACCAGTGGTGATCGTGTCTGGCGGTTTCATGCGCGCACATTGCATGCGGGCCTTTAAGGAATCGTGATGGAGCCCGACCCTGCGGCAGTGCGCCGTCGCGCCACGCCCCGCGCGGGCGACAAAACGGGCCCGGCCCATCTGTCGAAATTGCCCGTCGCTTGGTCGCGATCGCGCTTGCTGCCGCCCATCGGCAATGCTTGAAGTGCTGCATGACCTATTCGGCCCTGTCGCTCCTCCGCAACGCCATATCCGGCCAGAAAAGCTGGGCGCCCGCCTGGCGCGACCCATTCCCCAAATCGGCCTATGACATCATCATCATCGGCGGGGGCGGGCATGGGCTGGCCACGGCCTATTACCTCGCGCGCAACCATGGGCTGACCAACATCGCGGTGCTGGAGCGCAGCGCGCTGGGCCAGGGCAATGTCGGGCGCAACACCACCATTGTGCGCGCGAATTACCATCTGAGCGGCAATGAGCCCTTCTATGCCCATTCGCTCAAGCTCTGGGAGGGGTTGGAGCAGGACCTCAACTACAATGCCATGATGTCGCAGCGCGGGGTTCTGAACCTGTGCCATTCCGACGCGCAGTTCGACTTTTTCGCCCGGCGCGGCAATGCGATGCGGCTGCATGGCGAGGATGGGGTGCTGC
>JBCBKN010000414.1:0-3637 GCA_038521775.1 Pseudomonadota bacterium
AAAAACCCGGTCCCGGAAGGCCGCTCGGGCAGATGCGGTTGCCGATCGGCCAGCTGCACAGAACCCAGCCGCACAGAGCAAAGACGCCGATGCCGCGCCTGCCGAGGAAGAGGTCGAGGATGTGCGGCCCGCCGCGCGGCTTGCCAACCTCTCGACCGGGCTTGCACCGCACCGCAAGGTGACCATGCGCAAGCGCCCGCCGCTCCAGGGCCAGCCGGATCTTGCGCCGCTTGATGAAGCCAGCACCATTGGCGAGCCGTGGAAAGACATTGCGGCCAGCACGCCGCCGGCTGAAGCGGCGCCCGCCGAGGGGCAACGCACGCGCGTGCCGCTTGCCGAACGTCTGTTCGGTCGCAAATCCGCCGATACGGCGGCCAAGGCACCCGAAGCGCAAAAGAAAGCCGCCGCCGCGCCCAGCGCAACGGATGAGGCCGCCAAGCCCACGCCGCAGCGCAGCGCGACCACCGCACAAGATGCCGACGACACCGATGAGTTCGTGTTCGACGAGGAGGCGTTCCTGGCGCGCACCCGAGCAAAGGTAGAAGAGCGCGAGGCAAATGCTGCCGCGAAGGCCGAGGCCGAAGCAAAGGCCGCGGCAGCAAAGGCGGACACGCCAGAAAGTCTTGAGCCCGCGGTAGAGCCCACAGCCGCGGCCGAGGCCACGATTGCGGCCAAAGACGCGCCTTCGGCGGCAAAGAAGACAGCGGCAGCGGACGAGGCGACATCTCCGCAAGCAACCGACGCCGCGGAGGGCACACAGGTTCCGGCATTGCGGCGTGCTGCGGCGCAACCCGCCCAGCCTGCGCCGATGGCCCCGGCCGCATCCCTGCAGGTGGTTGGAAGCGAGGCCGAAGCCGCGGCTGCCTCGCTCACCGGCGGAGGCGATCTGGCCACCTTCACCCGCCGGTTCGGGGCCGCCTCGCTGCCCGAATTGCTGGAGGCCTCGGCCGCCTACACCACGCTGGTGCGCGGCCAGACCCGGTTCAGCCGCCGGGACATCATGCTCGCGCTCGAAGAGATCGGCGGCGAGGATGAGTACACGCAAGAGGCGCGGATCAAATCCTTCGGGAAGCTGCTGCGCAAGGGCTCGATTGTCCGGGTGGATGACGGAAAATTCGCGCTCTCGCGCACCGCGCGCTTTTCCTATGAGGAGAAGCTCAGCGCCACCGGCTGACCCAAACCGGGCTGACCCAATCCGGGCTGACCCAATCCGGGCTGAACCGAATACTGATCAGGGGCCCCATCGACCGGGGCCCCTGTTCGTTTGGGCGCCCTCACTGAACCTGATCAGCGCCGCAGGGACAAAAACGCCCGTCACGACACCCGAGCCCGGGACACCGCGCCCCTCCCCGCGCCCTGCCGCCCCGTGTCACGACGCAGCGTCAGAACCAACTGTCACGATGAGGGTTTGTCGGGATCCTCGCGGCCAACCCCGCGAAACACGAACCGAAACGGCAACGCCCAGGCGACCCCCAAAATGATGTAGATCAGCGCCTCAAGCGCCCAGTGCAGCCGATCAAAGGCGTTGAGAATGCTGACCGCCCCCACCACATAGGCGGGCATCCAGACCAGGAGCAGCACCAGCGACAGGCGCCGACGGGCCTTGTGCGAGAGGGTCATCCAATCATCCTTTCCCGGCCCAGAAAGCTTCACGTCAGCATCACGACAACACCCGGCCAAAGCGGTCCACCGCATGGGGCCAGCCCTAATCCGCGAACGGATCGCGCACCAGAATGGTGTCATTGCGCTCGGGGCTCGTCGAGACCAGTGCGACAGGACACCCCACCAGCTCCTCGATGCGGCGGACATATTTCACCGCAGCGGCCGGCAATTCGGCCCAGCTGCGCGCACCTGCGGTGTTTTCAGGCCATCCGGGCAGCGTTTCGTAAATCGGCTCGACCCGGGCCTGCTGCGCGGCCGCACTCGGCAGATGATCGACCGGCACTCCATCGAGCCGGTAGCCCGTGCAAATGCGCAGCGCGGTCAACCCATCCAGCACGTCAAGCTTGGTCAGCGCAATGCCGCTCACCCCACCGGTCATGCAGCTTTGCCGCACCAGTGCGGCATCGAACCAGCCACAGCGCCGCTGCCGCCCCGTGACGGTGCCAAACTCATGCCCGCGCTCGCCAAGACGGCGCCCGATGTCATCGTCAAGCTCGGTCGGAAACGGCCCCTCCCCCACCCGCGTCGTGTAGGCCTTCGCGATGCCGAGCACGAAATCCAAAGCCCCCGGCCCCACGCCGGCGCCGGTTGCAGCCGATCCGGCCAGCGTGTTGGAGGAGGTGACGAAGGGATAGGTGCCGAAATCGATGTCGAGCAGCGCGCCCTGGGCGCCCTCGAACAGAATTCGGCTGCCGGCGGCCCGCCGCTCGGCCAGAATGCGCCAGACCGGCGCGGCATAGGGAAGAATGCTTGGCGCGATCTCCTCCAGCGCCGCGGTCAGCCCGGGCCGATCCACCGGCGGCAGATCGAGACCGCGGCGCAGCGCATCATGATGGGCGAGCAGCCGATCGACCCGGGCATCGCGGGTGTCGGGATCGGCCAGGTCAGACAGGCGCAGCGCCCGCCGACCCACCTTATCCTCATAGGCCGGCCCGATGCCGCGCCCGGTGGTGCCGATTCTGCCCGCGGTCAGGGCGGCCTCGCGCGCGCGGTCAAGCTCGCCATGCAGCGGCAGGATCAGCGGCACATTCTCCGCGACCTTGAGAATATCGGGCGTGACATCGACCCCCTGCCCCCGGATCGCCGCGATCTCATCGCGCAGGGCCCAGGGGTCCAGCACGACACCATTGCCGATGATCGACAGCCGCCCGGGGCGCACGATGCCCGAGGGCAAGAGGGACAGTTTGTAGACCACACCGTCGATCACCAGCGTGTGCCCGGCATTGTGCCCCCCCTGGAAGCGCACAATCGTCTCGGCACGCTCGCTCAACCAGTCGACGATCTTGCCTTTGCCCTCATCACCCCATTGGGCGCCGACAACCACGACATTGGCCATGCGCTTTCCCTTCCTTAACCCGGGCGCGGTTATAGACCGCGGCGCCGGGGCGGCGAAACCCGAACTTGCACGCAGGCGGTGCTGCGTTCAGCCACGGCCTGGGCCGGAGCCATGCTGCATCAGAGGTTGCAACCCGGGCTCGTCTGAGACAGGCTGACACCTCATATTGTAGGGAGGATGGCCGATGCCACAGGATGTGTTGGAGTTGATCGCACAACTCGAAGCATCGGTGCCCCATTTCTGGCTGATCGCGACCTCGATGGGGGCCTTTCTGGCCGGTCTCCTCATCTCCTGGCTGTTTGCGACGCGCCCGCTCAAATCGCGCAGGCGGGCGCAGGCGGAGGAGATCGAGCGGTTGCGCGGCACGGTCAACACGCTGGGGCGTAACCTCTCCAGCGCCGAAGTGCAGGCGGCGCGGGTTCCCAAGCTCGAAGCACGGTCGGTCGAGCTGACCGAGCGGCTGATGGGGGTGCGGGCCGAGTTGAGCGAGACCTCCGGCATGCTCACTGCCGAGCGGCAGGCGCATCAGGCCCGGGTCGAGGAGCTGCGGCGCATCGATGAGGAGATGCAGAACCGGTTCCAATCCATCGCCTCGGGCGCGCTGGACCGCAATGCCCGCGCCTTTCTGGGCTTTGTCTC
>JBCBKN010000415.1:0-3635 GCA_038521775.1 Pseudomonadota bacterium
CGTTTCGGCAGATGCGGGCGCAATCGCCGCCCGGGCGACCAGAAAAGCCCCCGTGAGGTTGACATCGACGACCTTTTTCCAGTCTTCGACCGAGATCTCGTCGATGGGCGCGGCGGCGACATTGCCCCCGGCATTGTTGAAGACGCAATCGACCCGCCCGAACCGTGCCACCGTGGCGGCAAAGGCCGCGTCGACCGCCGCGGGATCGGTAACATCAGTGGGCAGCGAAACTGCCGCCGCGCGCCCGGCCGCCACCGCCTCAAGCGCCTCGGCCCGCCGCCCGAGCAGCGCCACGTTCCACCCCGCCGTCAGCAGCGTCTCGGTCGCTGCCGCGCCCAGGCCCGAACCGGCCCCTGTCACCACCGCTGTTTGTGTCATTGGTCCCTCCCCCGCATTGGTCTTGGCACCTGCCCCGGCGGCCGATGCTTTTCACTGTCGCGCCAAGCTGTGCCGCCCCAAGCCCGGACACGCAGCCCAGGATCCGCAACCTCGGCAAGTGTCGCGTTGAGACATGCGCCCATCAATGGTTGTCCCGCGGCAGATCGCGCGCGACTCTGTGATAGGCGGTGGCAAGCTCCAGACAGCCGCCTTCGGCAAGCTGGCCGACATGGGTGCGATAGATCTCCTGCCAGGGCGTCTGGCTGCGGATCTCGGGCGGGGTCCAGGCCGCAAGGCGCGCGTCCCATTCTGCCTCCGGCACCAGCGCATCGAGCCGGCTTTCATTGAGATCGAGCCGCACCCGGTCACCCGTCTGCAACAGCGCGAGCCCCCCGCCCACAGCGGCCTCGGGCGAGGCATTCAGGATCGACGGGCTCTCCGAGGTGCCCGATTGCCGTCCGTCCCCCACTGTCGGCAAATGCGCGATGCCGGCACGGATCAGCGCATCGGGGGGCTGCATGTTGACCACCTCGGCCGAGCCCGGGTAGCCAACACAGCCGACATTGCGGATGAAGAGGATGCAATCCTCATCAATCTCAAGCGCGGGATCGTTGATGCGGTCGTGATAATCCTCCGGCCCTTCAAAGACGATGGCCCTTGCCTCATGGATGTTCAGCGCGCCGGGACGGGACAGGAAGCGGGCCCGAAAATCCTCCGAAATCACCGAGGTTTTCATGAGAGCCGATGTGAAGAGATTGCCCGAAAGCACCAGAAACCCTGCATCTTCTCGCATTGGCGTATCATGCCTGCGGATCACATCGACATCCTGACTGCTGCGCCCGTCCAGCACCGCACTCATGGGTTCGCCGGTGGCGCTCATCGCGTCGCCATGCAGACGCCCCGCGGTGAGAAGTTCGCCCATGACGGCCGCCACGCCGCCTGCCCGGTGGAACGCCTCGCCCAGGAACCGCCCGGCCGGCTGCATATCTACCAGAAGCGGGACGTGAAATCCGTGCGTCTGCCAATCCTGCACGCTCAGCTCCACACCGGCATGGCGGGCGATGGCCTGCAGATGCGGCGGCGCATTGGTCGAGCCGCCGATCGCCGAATTCACCACGATTGCATTGAGAAAGCTCTCGCGGCTAAGAATGTCGGAGGGTTTGAGATCGGCATAGGCCATCTCCACCGCGCGCCGCCCGGTCTCATAGGCCATGGCCATACGCTCGCGGAACGGTGCCGGGATGGCGGCCGATCCCGGCAGGCACATGCCCAGGGCCTCGGCCATCGCATTCATCGTGCTGGCCGTGCCCATGGTGTTGCAATGGCCCAAAGAAGGCGCAGAGGCACAGACCCGTGCCATGAATTCTTCATAGTCAATGGCATTTTCAGCCAGCAAGCGTCTGCTTTCCCAGACAATTGTGCCCGATCCGGCAAGCTGGCCGTTCCACCAGCCATCGAGCATCGGCCCGCCATTGAGGCAGATCGCCGGAATGTCGACCGTCGCCGCGCCCATCAGCATCGCCGGGGTGGTCTTGTCGCAACCCGTGGTCAGCACCACGGCGTCGATGGGATAGCCGTGCAACACTTCGACCAGGCTCAGATAGGCAAGATTGCGGTCGAGCGCCGCGGTGGGCCGCTTGCCCGTCTCCTGAATGGGATGCACGGGAAACTCCATCGGCACCCCGCCCGCATCGCGGATGCCGGCCCTGATCCGATCGGCCAGAAACACGTGGATCTTGTTGCAGGGCGCAAGGTCCGAGCCGGTCTGTGCGATGCCGATCACCGGGCGCTCGCCCTGAAGCTCGCCGCGCGTGTATTCCTGGTTGAGGTAGCGCTCGATATAAAGGGCCGTCATCCCGGGATTGTTGGGATTGTCAAACCATTCCTGCGACCGGAATTTCCGGCCCGCGCGCGTGTTGGCCATGGGTCTCCTCCCCGCTGCTGCGCGACGATCTTCCGTTGTTCCCGGGTTTGCAAGCCCCCCGACGCGCCGTGCCGTTTTGTGCTGCGGGCCCGCGCCAGCGCAACCGCGGTCAGTCTGCGCGATAGGCCCGTGCCTGCCGTGCCATCAGCGCCCGCCAGCCATCCGCAACCGCTGGGTTGGGCTGAACAGCGCGCGAGGTCGACGACATCTCCCTGGCGGCGTCGTCAAACCCGGCAAACCAGCCGATGCCGGTGGCCGCGGTCATCGCGGCTCCGAGAGCCGAGGCCTCGATCGTGTCGCTGAGCGTCACCGGCAGGCCGGTTGCATCGGCAAACATCTGCAGCCAGAGCGCGTTTTGCGCACCGCCGCCAATGGCCCGGATCTGCGCCGGCGCGAGGCCCGAGCCGCGCATCGCCTCGATGCAGCGTGCCGTCTCGCAGACCATTGCCTCAAGCGCTGCGCGGTAAAGATGGACGGGACCGTGATGCGAGGAAAGCCCCACAAACGCCGCCCGAGCAGCCGGGTTCCAATGCGGATCCATCACGCCAGAGAGGTAGGGGCAGACCGTCAGACCGTCGGTTCCCAAAGGCAGGCTGGCCGCGTCCGTTTCAAGCCGTGCATGCGTGTCGCGATGGGACGGATCGGCACCGCAAAACCGCTCGGCAATCCAGTCGATGAAATAGGTGCCGGCGCGCAGACAGCCCTCCAGGAAATACCCTTCGCCGGTCGGCGAGGTCATGCTGCGCCATGTCCGCGCGATGCGGGGCTCCGGGCTCCACATTCCGGTGATCTGGGCGGTGCCGAGATTGAGATAGACCGTGCCCCGTTTTGCCGCATCGACCCCCAGCCCGGCGCATTGACCATCGCCCCCGGCCGCGATCACCGGCGTGCCGGCACGCAGCCCGGTTTCAGCGGCGGCCGCCTCGGTCAGCCTGCCGATCTGCGTTCCAGGGGCTGCCAACGCGCCGAACTGGGCGGCCTTCAGCCCCAGATGGCGCAGCACCGGGTCGGACCAGGTTTTTTGACGGATGTCGAACAGGCCAAAGGGATCGGCGCTCGTCCAACTCGCCACGGCATTGCCCGTCAGCCGGGCGGTCAGATAGCCGTGCACATCGAGGATCCGCCCCGCGAGGCTGAGGCACTCGGGCGCTTCGCGCCGCATCCAGGCCAGCCGGTAGATCACCGGTGTCACATCGGGCGGCTTGCCGCTGATCTCATGCAAATGCCCCGCGCCCAATGCCGCGTTGAGGGGCGCGATCTCGCCCGCCGCCCGCTCATCAAGCCACAGGATCGCCGGGCGCCGTGCGGTCAGGTCGGCATCGAGAAAGGCCAC
>JBCBKN010000416.1:0-3634 GCA_038521775.1 Pseudomonadota bacterium
CGCTGGCGCTTCCGGCGACAGCCCAGACCACGCTGCCCTTCGCGCTTGACTGGAAGTTCGAAGGCCCCGCCGCGCCCTATTTCGTGGCCATCGACAAGGGCTATTTCGAAGAGGCCGGGCTGGTGGTCGAAATCAGCCCCGGCGCGGGCTCGCTCGATGCCATTCCCAAGGTCGCCACCGGCGCGTTCCCGGCAGGGCTTGCCGACATCAACTCGCTGATCCGCTTTCTCGACCAGAACCCCGGCGCGCCGGTCATCGCGGCGATGATGATCTACGACAAGCCGCCCTTTGCCATTGTGGGGCGCAAATCGCTGGGCATCGAGGCGCCCAAGGATCTGGAAGGCCGCATTCTGGGCGCGCCGCCCCCCGATGGCGCCTGGGCGCAGTTCCCGATCTTTGCCGCGGAAACCGGGCTCGATGTCGAGAAGATCACGGTCGAGCCGGTGGGCTTTCCCACGCGCGAGCCGATGCTGGCCGAGGGCAATGTCGCCGCGGTCACCGGGTTTTCCTTCTCCTCCTATCTCAATCTGGTCCGGCTGGGGGTTCCGGAGGATGACATCACCACCCTCCTGATGGCCGATTACGGCGTCGATCTGTACGGCAATGCGGTGATCATCAACTCCGACTATGCCGCGGCGAACCCCGCGCAGATCGAGGGGCTTCTGGCCGCCATTGCCAAGGGCTGGGTCGATGCGATCACCGATCCCGACGCGGCGGTGGAGAGCCTGATTGCCCGCAACCCCGCGGCCGATGCGGCGCTGGAGACGCGGCGGCTGATCCTGGCCATCGAGGCGAATGTGGTGACCGACTACACCACCGCAAACGGGATGGGCGGCATCGACGCCACCCGCATGGCCAATGCGCTGGAACAGATCGCGCTCACCTATGCGTTTGAGACCGCGCCCGATGCCGCGCTCTACTTCACCGATGCCTATCTGCCCGAGGGCGGCTTTGCGCTGAAGTGAGGCGCAGCGCAAGAAAGCGATGGGCAAACACGTTGCGGACAAAGACGCTGTGCACAAGGACGCTGTGCACAAGGACGCGGGGCGTGCGATGTCCGGGCCGCTGATCGAGATCGAGGGGGTTCGCCACGCCTATCAAACGCTGGCGGGCCCGCTGCCGGTGCTGGACGGGTTGGAACTGTCGGTGGCCGAGGGCGGCTTTACCGCTGTGGTCGGCCCGTCGGGTTGCGGCAAATCCACCCTCACGCGGCTGATCGCAGGGCTGATGCGGCCCGATCACGGCGCGGTCCGGCTGCATGGTGCGGCGGTGAACGGCCCGCGCGCCACGGTCGGCATGGCGTTTCAGAACCCTGTCCTGCTGGAATGGCGTTCAATTCTGAAGAACGTCATGCTTCCCCTTGAAATCGTGTCGACAAAGCTGAACCGCCGCGCACAGGAGGACCGGGCGCGCCGGCTTCTTGCCCTGGTCGGGCTGCAGGGTTTTGAGGACAAGCGGCCCTCGGAGCTGTCCGGCGGCATGCGGCAGCGCGCCTCGCTTTGCCGCGCGCTGGTCCACCAGCCGGAGGTGCTGATCCTCGATGAGCCCTTCGGGGCGCTCGATGCCTTCACCCGCGAGGATCTGTGGCAGACCATGCACGCGCTGAAGGCCGAGGAGCCCTTCACCGGGCTGCTGATCACCCATGATCTGCGCGAGGCGATCTTTCTGGCCGACCAGGTGGTGGTGCTGTCGGGCCGGCCCGCGCGCACGCAATATGTGCTGTCGGTGCCAAGCGCCGGGACGCGGGATCTCTCGCAGCTTTACACCGCCGAGGCAGCCGAGATGCTGACGCTGCTGCGCGCCCAGATCGAGATCGCCCAGGGCCGCGCGCCACCGCAAAAAGGGGCGGCCGCATGAACACGCGCGCGCTGCAAGCGCTCCGCAAGGTGGCGGTCCCGGTGCTCGCGGTCGCGGTTTTCCTGGCCTTGTGGGAGGCGCTGGTCTGGATCAATGACTGGCCGAACTACAAGATGGCCTCGCCCTCCGACCTGATCCCGGCCTATGAGCGCTATTGGCCGCTTTTCCTGACCATGGGCTGGCAGACCCTGTGGCGCACCGTGGCGGGTCTGCTGCTGGCGGTGCTGGTGGGCATGGCGCTGGGCATGGTGATGGGGTTCTCGCGCACCATGCGCGAGGCGCTTTACCCGCTTCTGGTCGGCTTCAATGCCATTCCAAAGGCCACTGTCGTGCCGATCGTCGCGCTGATTTTTGTCGGCGCGCATGATTTCAACACGGTGCTGATCGCCTTCATGATCTCATTCTTTCCCATCGCGGTGTCGATCTCCATCGGCCTGTCGACGCTGGAGCCCGAATACCGCGACATCCTGCGGGCCCTGGGCGCCAATCAGGCAACGATTTTTTGGAAGATCGCCCTGCCCAAGACCCTGCCCGAGTTTTTCGGCGCACTGAAGGTCGCCGTCACCCTGGCCTTTATCGGCACGAACCTCATGGAGATCGTCTCGCCCCATGGCCGCGGTCTGGGTGCGCTGTTTGACAGCGGCAAGACCAATTCCGACTACCCGCTGATGTTTGCAGTGCTGATTGCCTTGGCCGCTTTGGGCATCATGCTTTACTACATCGTCGTGGTGTTTGAGCGGATCTTTGCCGGCTGGGCCGAGCGACAACCGGCCTGAGCGGCCCAGACCGCGTCAATCCGAGCCATTCGCCGCGCTCTTGCCCGAAAACTGTCGCAATCCTGCGGCAAGCCCCCGGTCGAACGGCGTGGCGTGCGCCGCAACGGTCGAGGGGGCTCGATCCCGTGAAGCTGATCATCCAGATCCCGTGTTACAATGAGGAGGACCAGCTTCCCGCAACGCTGGCCGATCTGCCGCGCAATGTGGCCGGGTTCGACACGGTCGAATGGCTGATCGTGGATGACGGCTCGCATGATCGCACGGTCGAGGTCGCCCGCGCCCATGGTGTGGATCACATCGTGCAGCTTGGCCACAATCAGGGCCTGGCGCGCGCCTTCATGGCCGGGTTGGAGGCCTGTCTGCGGCGCGGGGCCGATGTGATCGTGAACACCGATGGCGACAACCAGTACCGGGCCGCGTGCATCCCTGCCCTGACCGAGCCGGTGGTCGCGGGCCGGGCCCGGATCGCGATCGGCGCCCGGCCCATCGCGCAGGTTGCGCATTTCTCGGCCCTGAAGCGGGCGTTGCAGACGCTCGGCTCCTGGGTGGTGCGGGCCAGTTCAGGCACCGATGTGCGCGACGCGCCCAGCGGGTTTCGCGCCATACATCGCGATGCGGCCGTGCAGCTTTATGTCTTCAACCGCTACACCTACACGCTGGAGACGGTGATCCAGGCCGGCCGGCTGGGCATTCCCGTGGTCTCGGTTCCCATCGAGGTGAACCCGCCCACGCGGCCCTCGCGGCTCTTTCGCTCCATTGCGCAATATGTGCTGCGCTCGGGCGTGACGATCCTGCGCATCGCGCTGCTCTACAAACCCTTGCGGGTGTTCACGATCATGTCCGCGGCGGTCGCCCTGCCCGGGGTGATCGCCTTTGTGCGGTTTCTGGTGCTCTATGCCCAAGGCGCGGGCCAGGGCAACGTCCAGTCGCTGGTCATCGGGGCGGCGCTGATTGCGGCGGCCGCGATTGTGTTTATCGGCGGGTTGCTGGCCGATCTGATC
>JBCBKN010000417.1:0-3596 GCA_038521775.1 Pseudomonadota bacterium
GAGCTGGACGGGGTCATCGCCTATCGCGATCTGGAGGACACCGAGCGGATGGCGGGCATGGGCCCGGGCCGCCGCGTGGTGGTGATCGGCGGCGGGCTTTTGGGGCTGGAGGCGGCGGCCGGCATGGCCGCGCGCGGCGTCGATGTGACGGTGATCCACATTATGGGCCATCTGATGGAGCGGCAGCTCGACCCCGCCGCGGCCTATCTTTTGCAAAAATCGCTGGAGGCCAAGGGCATCACAGTGCGGCTGGAGGCCCGCTCCGAGGCGATCCTGGGCGAGAACGGTCATGTGCGCGCCCTGCAGCTTGCCGGCGGCGAGGAACTGCCCTGCGATCTTCTGGTCATGGCGGTGGGCATCCGCCCCAGCACGGCCCTGGCCGCCGAGGCGGGGCTTGCCGTGGGCAAGGGCGTGCATGTCGATGATCAGATGATCACCTCGGATGCCGATGTGCTCGCCATTGGGGAATGCGTCGAGCATCGCGGCGCTCTTTTCGGCCTCGTGGCACCGCTTTACGACCAGGCCAAGGTGGCCGCGGCGCATCTGATGGGCCAGGACGCGGCCTTTGTGCAGAAATCGCTCTCCACCAAGCTCAAGGTCACCGGCTGCGATCTCTTCTCGGCCGGCGATTTTGCCGAAGGCCAGGGGCGCGAGGACATCGTCTTCCGCGATCCCGGCATGGGGGTCTACAAGCGCCTGGTCATCGAGGAGAACCGCCTGGTCGGGGCGGTGATGTATGGCGACACCGCCGACGGGACCTGGTTTTACGGCCTTATCCGCGATGGCGAGGATATCAGCGAGATGCGCGACACGCTCATCTTCGGCCCTGCCTATCAGGGAGGGGGTGGCGCGGACCCTCTCTCAGCCGTTGCAGCCTTGCCGCCTGAGGCAGAGATCTGCGGCTGCAACGGCGTGAGCAAGGGGCAGATCGTGGCGGCCATCGAGGGGGGCGCGGCCGATCTGGGCGCCGTGCGGGGCTGCACCAAGGCCAGCGCCTCCTGCGGCTCCTGCACCGGGCTGGTCGAACAGCTCTTGCAGGTCACGCTGGGCGAGGCGTTCGAGGCGCCCGCGGCCCAGCCGATGTGCGGCTGCACCACTCTGACCCATGAAGATGTGCGCCGGCTGATCAAATCCAAAGGGCTCAAGAGCCAACAGGCGGTCTGGCAGGAGCTGGGCTGGTCCACCCCCAATGGCTGCCATGTCTGCCGCCCGGCGGTGAATTTCTACCTGCTGGCCGATTGGCCGCTGGAATATCGCGACGACCCGCAAAGCCGCTTCGTGAACGAACGCAAGCATGCCAATATCCAGAAGGATGGGCGGTTTTCGGTCGTCCCGCGCATGTGGGGGGGCATCACCACCCCCGATGAGCTGCGCGCCATCGCCGATGCGGCCGACAAGTTTCAGGTGCCCACGGTCAAGGTCACCGGCGGGCAGCGCATCGACCTTCTGGGCGTGAAATCCGAGGATCTGCCGGCGATCTGGGCCGATCTGGGCAAGGCGGGCCTCGTCTCGGGCCATGCCTATGCCAAGGGCCTGCGCACCGTCAAAACCTGCGTGGGCACCGATCATTGCCGTTTTGGCACCCAAGACAGCACCGGGCTGGGCATTGCGCTGGAAAAGCGGCTCTGGGGCTCCTGGACCCCGCATAAGGTCAAGCTCGCGGTGTCGGGCTGTCCGCGCAATTGCGCCGAGGCGACCTGCAAGGATGTGGGGATCGTGTGCGTGGATTCAGGCTATCAGGTCGGGGTCGCGGGGGCGGCCGGCATGGATGTGAAGGAGACCGAGCGGCTGGGCGATGTGGCGACCGAGGCCGAGGCGATCGACCTCACCGTGGCTTTCATCCAGCTTTATCGCGAGAACGCGAAATATCTCGACCGGCCCTATAAATGGGTCGCCAAGGTGGGGATGGACTGGGTCCGCGAACGGGTGGTCGAGGATCTTGACGAGCGGGCGCGGCTGATCGCGGCCTTTGATCTGAGCCAGTCGATCTACCAAAGCGATCCCTGGGCCGAGCATGCCGCCAAGAAGGCACGCGACTTTGCACCCTTGGCCGATCTGACCCTTGAGGCCGCGGAATGAGCTGGATCGATATCGGCGCGGTCGAGATGATCCCGCTGCGCGGGGCGCGGCTGGTCAAGACCCGGGCAGGCTGTGTGGCGGTGTTTCGCACCGGCGAGGACGAGGTCTTTGCCGCCTCCAACACCTGCCCGCACAAGGGCGGGCCGCTGGTCGAAGGGATCGTGCATGGCCAGAAGGTCACCTGCCCGCTGCACAATTGGGTGTTTGATCTCAACACCGGGGCGGCCCAGGGCGCCGATGAGGGGCGCATCGAGACGTATCCGGTGCGCGTCGAGGCGGGCCGGATCCTGATCGACGGGGCGGCCTTGGGCCAGCGGAGTGCGGCCTGATGAACATCGCGCCCGGGCCCAGGGAGACCCGCTCCACCTGCCCCTATTGCGGGGTGGGCTGCGGCGTGCTTCTGCGCCCGGACGGGGCGGGCGGGCTTTCGGTGCGGGGCGATCCGGACCATCCGGCCAATAAGGGCCGGCTCTGCTCAAAGGGTGTGGCGCTGGGCGAGACCGTCGGTCTGGGCCACCGGCTGCTGGCGCCGCGGCTGCAGGGGGCAGAGATCGGCTGGGACGACGCGCTGCAAACCGTGGCCGACCGGTTTTCGCAGGCCATCGCCCAGCACGGGCCGGACAGCGTGGCGTTTTACGTCTCGGGCCAGCTTCTGACCGAGGATTACTACGTCGCCAACAAGCTCATGAAGGGCTTTATCGGCTCGGCCAATATCGACACGAACTCCCGGCTCTGCATGGCCTCGACCGTGGCAGGGCACAGGCGCGCCTTTGGCACCGACACCGTGCCCGGCACCTATGAGGATCTCGACGAGGCCGATCTGGTGGTGCTGGTGGGCTCGAACCTTGCCTGGTGCCACCCGGTCTTGCATCAGCGCGTGCTGGCGGCCAAGGCCAAGCGCGGCACCAAGATCGTGGTGATCGACCCGCGCCGCACGGCAAGCTGCGATGGCGCCGATCTGCATCTTGCGCTCGCCCCCGGTGCGGATGTGGCGCTCTTCAACCGGCTGCTCGCTGAGATCGACCGGCGCGGGCTGATCGATGGCGCGTTTGCCGACCATGTGGACGGGCTGCAGGCCGCGCTCGACGCAGCCCGGGCCGATGCCGCCGCGCCCATCGGGCTGTCTGAGGCCGAGATCGGCGCCTTCCTGCGCCTCTGGTGCGAGACCGAGCGCGTGGTGACCGTCTTCAGCCAGGGCGTGAACCAGTCGAGTTCGGGCACCGACAAGGTCAATGCCATCCTCAACTGCCATCTCGCGACAGGGCGCATCGGGCGGCCCGGCTGCGGGCCGTTCTCGGTCACCGGGCAGCCCAACGCGATGGGCGGGCGCGAGGTGGGTGGGCTTGCCAATATGCTCGCCTGCCATCTGGAGCTCGAGAACCCCGACCATCGCGCGGCGGTGCGCAAGTTCTGGGACGCGCCGAACCTGCCGGAAAAGGCGGGGTTGAAGGCCGTTGAGATGTTTCAGGCCGTCGCTGACGGGCGGATCAAGGCGCTGTGGATCATCCACACCAACC
>JBCBKN010000418.1:0-3574 GCA_038521775.1 Pseudomonadota bacterium
CAATCTCGGCGCCTGGCGGGCAAGGATCAAGGAGCGCCCCGCCGTGCAGCGGGCCGTCAATCTGGGGCGCTGATCACCCGGCGATCACCCGGCGATCACGATGATCCCGGCGGCGATGGCCAGTTTGCGCAGGATCGCCGTCAGACCGAGATCACGCCGATATAGGTGCTGTTCTTGAGTGCGACCTCGCGCGGGCCGGCGCCGGGGATGACAAGCTCATAGGTCTCGCCTTCTCCGTCGAGACCGTCGAATTTGAACTCGCCGAACGCGTCGCTCTCCTGGGTGGCGATCACCTCGCCATCCCGGCGCAGCGTGACGGTCACGCCTTCGGCGCAGTCTTCGATGCCATCGGCGGTGTGCACCAGCGCCCCGCCCAGAAAACAGGTCGTCACCCGTGTGAAGTTCCGGTCGTAAAGCCGCGCGCCGGGCACCCGCTCCGACAGCTCATCGAACGCAACGCGGAGGTCCATATCCGCATCCATAACCTTTTCGGCGACCAGGGCGCGGGTGGGGCAGACCTGGGCCGGGCGCGGCTCTTTCCAGCCGGCATCCAGCAGATGCGCATCCCAGCTCCATTTCTGTGGGATCTGCGCCGCCTCGTTCCAATGGATCGCGCCATAGGGGCACATGCCCACGATATCTTTGCGCCCCTTGGCCGCCTCGGGGTCGATGAGGACGATCCCGTCCTCGCGCTGGGTCACGACGCCCGCGGTTTTCTCGTTCACGCAGGCGGGATTGCGGCAATTCATGCAGGTCTCGACATAATGCGACACGTCGATCATCGGGGCCGTGCCGCGCTCATGCCGCTTGACCGTCAGCCACAGCGTGCCCGTCTCCGGCATCGGCGCCGAATAGCCCGCATGCGCATTGCCGACATACTCATCCTTCACCACCAGGATGCAGTTGTTGCAGTTGTTGCAGCGATCGGCGTCGAAGATCAGGTTCCACTTCTTCATCGCGCCTACTCCGCGGCGACGGCGTCGACACCGTCCCATGTCTCGATCTGAACCATGGCCATGGAGCCGGCCGAGGCCACGGTGCGGCCCGATTGCATGCGCGCCGGCGCCAGCAGGTTCATGCAGCCGCCGATATCGGGCGAGGTTCCGGGATCGCCAATCGGCTGGTAGACCGCGCTGCTTTCATAGGAATGGACCACACCGGCGGCCATGCGCGGGGTGACCTCGGCCGCGCAGATCACCGCGGCCCGGTCGTTGAAGACCTTGACCAGCCCGTGATGGCGGATGCCGCGGGAGGCCGCATCGGCCTCGCTGATCCGCAGGATCCAGTAGTAATGCCCGTCGACCAGCACGCGGTGATCGGGCAGATCGCTGAGCGTGTTGCCCTTGCCATCCTGCGCTGTGTGAAAGCTGAAGCGCTGATGCGGGGTGATCAGCCGGATCGGATAGCTGGCCTGTTGGTCGGCGGCCTCGAACGGGGGCGCATATTGCATCAGCGGTGGGCGGTCGGGATCGGGCGGATCGAGCCGTTTGAGCGAGCTTGGCACAAACTCGAACTTGCCCGACTGGGTCTGCAGCCCGTGCAGAAACTTGTCATTGTACCCGCCGGGCAGCGGAAAGGGCTCGGGCAGATCCTTGCTGCGGCCCTCATAAAACCAGTTCATGTCGACATTCGTGGCCCGTTCCGGCACCTCTGGCGGGACCACGAAATAGCCCTTCTTGAGGAACTGTTTCCAGCTCATATGCCGGGCGACATCCGTGCTCTCAAAGATCCGCTTGGCCCAATCGAGCTCCGAACAGCCTTCCGAGTAATAAGCCCCCAGACCCAGCTTTTTGCAGATATCCCAGAAGATCTGATAGTCGGATTTGCTCTCGCCGCGCGGCTCGATGCATTTGTGCTGGATTGCCACGACGCGGTGATTGGTGCCGTTGTACCAGTGATGCCCGAACCCGCCGGCATTGTTCCACTCGCCGATATCCCAGCGCTCGAACTGCGTGCAGGCCGGCAGGATGATATCGGCAAACTGGCTTTCGCCCTCATTCCAGACGGTCTGGTTGACAACGAATTCCAACTCGTCGGACTGATACATCTCGATCAGCCGGGTCGAGCCATTGGTTGTGCCCAGGGCCGAGCCGCCATAGCGGTAGAGCATATGCACCTTGGAATGGCCCGGCGCGGGGTAGTGGAACGGCGTGAACTGCCCCTCCAGGCTCATCGGCGAGATCTCATAGCCCTCCGATCTGCCGGTCAGGATCGCATCGGGCAGGCGCTGGCGCGAGATCTTCTGGCTGACCGGGTTGACCGAGATCAGATGCGGCATGCGCACGTAATTATGGGTGGCCGAGCCGGTGGCGTTGAGCTCGCCCGAGATCCCGCCCTCGCCATAGCCGGGGAAGTAGAACTCCAGATCGACCGGCGCGCCCATGCCCAGACAGCCGAAATTGACCCCCGGCTTGCCCCAACCCTGCATGGCCATCAGCATGACCATGGCGCGGGCCCATTGGATGCCGGTGGCGTTGCGGCAGGCCCCACCCATGCCGATGCCCGAGACGCCGCAGCTCAGATAGGTCTTCTTCTTGGCCCAAAGCCGGGCCAGGGCACGCGCCTCGCGGGCGGGCACTCCGGTCTCGGCCTCCTGCCATTCGGGGGTTTTGGCCAGCCCGTCGGTCTCGCCCAGGATATAGGCCTTCCATTCGTCAAACCCGGTCGACCGGTTCTCGACGAAATGATGGTCATAGCTGTCTTCGGTGATCCAGACATGCATCAAGGCCAGCGCAAGTGCCGTGTCGGTGCCAGGCCTGATCCCGATCCATTTGCCGCCCGTAAAGGCCGCGGTGGGCGAGTAATGGGGGTTGATGTGGATGCTCTCGATCCCCAGCTCCTTGCCCCAAAGCCGGCGCTCGCTCATCTCGGTGCCGCCATAGGCGCCGAACTGGCTTTCGGGATCCGAGGCCCAGTAGACGATCTGTTCGGCATGATCCATGGCGTCCTGCAGGGTGCCATAGCCCGAAGGCAGGCCCAGCCGCATCGACCCGCCATGATGGTGCATCGCGCCCCAATACCAGCCCTCCCAGCTGTCGGGGTTGATCACCACGCGGGTGACGCCGATGGCATTGCCAAAGCGCATCATCGCCGAGAGGTAATAGCCAATATTGCCCCATTGATGGTGCGAGGGGTGGGTCAGGGCGATGGCGCCGGGCCCATGCACGCGCTTTTGGCGCAGGATCTCCTTTGAGACGATCTCCAGCGCCTCGTCCCAGCTGATCCGCTCATAGCCCGATTTACCGCGGTTTTGCGGGTTGCGGTCGCCATCGGGGTCGAAATCCACCCGCTTCATCGGGTAAAGCGCGCGGTTCTCGGCATAGACATTGCCCTTCAGCGCCAGGGCATGCGGCGCGACCAGGGCCTTGCGCTGGGGCGAGAAGGTCTTGCCGCGCGCGGTCATCGACCAGGTTTCGGGGTCCTTGTCGGAAAATTCGATGAGGTTCGTGCGCAGGATCCGCCCGTCCTTCACATAGACATGCAGCGGCCCGCCATTGGAGATCTGGGTATAGCGCATCGACCCGTCGGGCATGCTCTCGCCATAGGCCCAGCCATCGCTGTTGAGCTTGCTGGC
>JBCBKN010000419.1:0-3569 GCA_038521775.1 Pseudomonadota bacterium
ATATCCCGATGATGGTGGTGGGCGGGGTCGGCATGGTCTGGGCCTCGATCCGGCGCGAGGGGGAGCGGGTCAGCCGAAACGGGCGCATGCTGGGGCCCTATATCGGTCCGGGCGAAAGCACTTATACCGAGTATGACGCGGCGGTCACCGAACGGGCCATGGCCTGGCTGCGCGACCCGCCACCGGGGCCCTGGTGCCTTTATGTCGGGCTGGTCGCGCCGCATTTCCCGCTGGTCTGCCCGCAGGCCTTCTTCGATCTTTACCCGGCCGAGGCGCTGCCCGCGCCAAAGCTGCACCCCCGCGACGGCCATGCCCGGCATCCCTGGGTCGACAAGCAGAACGCCTTTATGGACAGCGAAGGCAAGTTCACCAGCGCCGAGGAGCGGCAGGCGGCGCTGTCGGCCTATTACGGGCTTGTCTCCTGGCTCGACCACAATGTCGGGCAGATCCTTGCCGCGCTGGAGGAGGGCGGCGCGGCGGGCCAAACGACGGTGGTCTACACCTCCGATCATGGCGACAATGCCGGCGCGCGCGGGCTGTGGGGAAAGTCGAACCTTTACCGCGAATCGGTCGATGTGCCGCTGATCATGGCCGGGCCGGGCATCGCCGCGGGGGTCAGCGAAACGCCGGTCAGCCTCGTCGATCTGTCATGCACCATTGCGCGGCAGTTCGGCACCGAGATCGCGGCCGCCCCCGGGGCCGCCGATCTGCGGAGCATTGCCGCGGCCGATGACGACCTCGCGCGCCCGGTCTTTTCGGAGTATCATGCCGCGGGGGCGGTCTCGGGCGCCTTCATGCTGCGGCGCGGGCGCTGGAAATACCACCATTACATCGGCTTTGATGCGGAGCTTTTCGATCTTGATGCCGATCCCGAGGAGACCTGCGATTTGGCCGCCGATCCCGCCCATGCCGCAGAACTGGCACAGATGGAGGCTGCATTGCGCGAGATCCTGGACCCCGACGCGGCCGACGCCCAGGCCTTTGCCGACCAGGCCGCGCTGATCGACCGGCTGGGCGGGCGCGAGGCGGCGCTGAAGCTGGGCGCGTCGGCCGCCACACCGCCCCCAAGGGTGAGCCCATGAAGCTCACGATCCTGGGCTCCGGCTCGCCCGAGCCGACCCCGCGCCGGGCCTCCTCGGGCTATCTGGTGGAGATCGGCGCCGACCGGATCCTCTTTGACTGCGGCGGCGGGGTGGTCGGCAACCTGATCCGCAGCGGGCGGCTGCCGCAGGACATCACCCATCTGGTCTTCAGCCATCTGCATTCCGACCATATGATGGATTATGCCCGGCTGGTGCATGCCGCCTGGGATGCCGGGGCGCTGCCGCTGAAGGTCTTTGGCCCCGCGCCGATCGCCGAGGTGACGCGCCGGCTCTTCGGCCCCGAGGGCGCGTTTGCCTTCGACCTGCACGCGCGCACCGACCTCAAGCCCAGCCAGGAGGTCTGGCTGGCGCGCGGCGGCACCCTGCCCCGCCCCTGGCCCCGGCCCGAGATCGTCGAGATCGCGGCCGGCGATTGCATCGAGGGGGAGGGCTGGCGGATCGAGAGCTGCACGGTGCCCCATGCCCAGCCGATCCTCGACTGTTTTGGATTTGCGCTGCGCAGTGGTGGGCGCAACGGCGGGCGTAACGGCGAGCACAGCGGCGGGCGCAGCTTTGTCTATTCCGGCGATGCGGGGCTCTGCGCGCCGTTGCGGGCGCTGGCGCAGGATGCCGATCTCCTGCTGCACTGGTGCTATCGGCTGGATGGCGAGGCCGCCCCGGCCGGCATGGCCAGCGTCACCCCGACCCCCAGCGAGATCGCCGCCATGGCGGCCGAGATCGGGGTAAAGCGGCTGATGCTCACCCATTTCCGCGCCCATATGGACAGCGATGCCAATATAGCCGCGGCCCTGGCGGCGATGCGCGCGGATTTTGACGGGCCGGTTTCGGTGGCCGAGGATCTGGAGAGCCATACTATCTGACCGCCGCGACGCCATGGACTGACCGCCGCGACGCCACGGGCTGACCGCCCCGACGCCATGGGCTGTGCGCGACGTCACGGGCTGACCGCCGCGACGCCACGGGCTGACCGCCGCGACGCCACGGGCTGACCGCCGCGACGCCATGGGCTGACCGCGACGCCATGGGCGCTTGCACCCCGGGCAGGGGCTGATAGGTCGGACGCATGCAGACCGCCGCCCTCGACCCCGCGCAGACCGGCATCGGCCGATGGGCGCTTCTGGGCGGGGTCTGGCTGGTCTATCTGAGCTTTGGGCTGATGATTGCGGTGATGGGCCCGCTGGTCGCCCCGATCAGTGCCGAGCTCGGCATCGGCCCGGCCCGGATGGGGGCGATCCTGGGCGCCTGGCCGCTGGTCTATATCGCCGCGGCCATTCCCTGCGGCATGCTGCTCGACCGGCTGGGCGAGCGGACCTGCCTGGCCCTGGCCGCCCTGGTGATGAGCCTGTCGGGCCTGCTGCGCGGTCTGGCCGACAGCCCCGAGGCCTTGTTCGCCGCGGTCGCCCTTTTCGGCATCGGCGGCCCGCTGATCTCGGTCGGCGCGCCGCGGCTGATCACCCGCTCCTTCACCGGGCCGGCACGGGCCACGGCAATGGGGATCTACATCACCGGCCCGGCCGTGGGCGGCATCCTGGCCCTGGCGCTGACCAACAGCGTTGCGATGCCGGCCCTGGGCGGCGACTGGCGCGCGGTGCTGATGGTTTATTCCGGCGCGGTTCTGCTCGCCGGCGCCGTCTGGCTCCTCATCGCCTGGGCGGCCCGCGCGGCGGTGCAGGGCCCGGCCGAGGGCGGCAAGAAGTTCAATCTCGGCGCCTTTGCCGAGATCCTGCGCCTGCCCGCGGTCCGGCTGATCCTGATCATGAGCGTGGGGATCTTCTTTCTCAACCATGCGCTCAACAACTGGCTGCCCGAGATGCTGCGCCAGCGCGGGCTGAGCGCGGCCGAAGCGGGGTATTGGGCGGCGATCCCCACGCTGGTGGGCATTGCCGGGGCGCTGGTCATCCCGCGGCTGGCCACGCCCGAGCGGCGGTTGTGGATCATGACGGCGCTTTTTGCCGCGGCGCTTCTGGCCAGCCTGCTCTTGCAGCTCGCGCCCGGCCTGCCGCTGATCGTGGGGCTGGCGCTGCAGGGCATCGCGCGCAGCTCGATGATGACGATCGCGATCCTCCTCTTGATGGAGACCCGCGGCGTGCCGCCCGAGCGGCTGGGCCTGGCCGGGGGCATGTTCTTTACCACCGCCGAGATCGGCGGGGTGCTGGGGCCCTTCACCTTTGGCCTCTTGGCCGAATGGAGCGGCGGGTTTGCGCTGTCGCTGGGCGCGCTCAGCGCGGTGGCCGTGGCGCTGTTGGGGCTGATCGCCCTGCTGCGCCGGCTGGAGGCGCGCGGCGGTTGAGCTTTCGTCGCGGGTTTGGTCCGGGGGGCTGAGGTCTGGTGGGCTGAGATCTGGTGGGCTGAGGTCTGGTGGGTCGAGGTCTGGTGGGCCGAGGTCTGGTGCCGCAGCGCTACTCCAAAAACACCCGGATCCGGGCGGTTTCGCCCAAGGCGTCGATCACCGAAATGGCGGCATAG
>JBCBKN010000420.1:0-3531 GCA_038521775.1 Pseudomonadota bacterium
GTCGGCAAAGCCGCCGGCCAGCGCCTCGGTCAGCCGGGTGGCGTCGACCCCGGCGGCCTGGGCGAAATTGACCGCCTCGGCGACCACGGCCATGGTGCAGCCCGAGATGATCTGGTTGACGAGCTTGGTCATCTGACCCGACCCGACCGGGCCCATATGGGTGACGCGCGCGGCTAGGGGGGACATCAGCGGTGCGGCGCGGGCGAAATCGGCCTCGGACCCGCCGGCCATGATGGTGAGCCTGCCCTCCTTGGCCGCCGGGGTGCCGCCCGAGACCGGGGCGTCGACCCAGCCCATGCCATTGGCCGCGGCCAGACGCGCCGCGAAACTGCGGGTCAGCCCGGGATCCATGGAGGAAAAATCGACAAAGAGCCGGGGCCCTGTCACCGCGCCGATGCCCTGCGGCCCGAACAGCACCGCCTCGACCGCGCGCGCATCGGTGAGGCAGGCCATCACGACATCGGCGCCCGCCGCCAGCGCCGCGGGGCTTTCGGCAGGCCGCGCGCCCGCCGCCACCGCTGGGGCGGCTTTCTCGGCCGAGCGGTTCCAGACCGTTACCGCATGCCCCGCTTCGACCAGCCGCAGCGCCATGGGCAGGCCCATCAGCCCCAGCCCGGCAAAGCCGATGCGCGCGGTCATGCCCCCTCCGGCAGCACACCGGTGTCGAACCCGTCGATGGTCGTTGCGTTCTTGCGCTGCCAGTAATCGGCGACGCCATCCGCGCCCATATCGGCAAAGAACGGCACCAGATCGGCCTCGGCGCGCTGGCCGTCTAGCGTCATCTCGGGCACGCCGGTGCCGCAGGAGGTCTGCACCGCCTCGATGGTCATGTCAAAGATCTGCCGGCTGCCGGCCATGGGCGGAAAATCGGCGGCCGCATCGGGCCAGCCCGCGTCATAGGGATGCAGCGTCTGGGCCGTGCCATAGACGCGCAGGATCATCGGGTCGCCCGAGAAGGCGCAGAACATCAGCGTCATGCGGTTGAGCTGGCGCAGGTGGCCCGCCGTCTCATTGCCGCTGCCCGACAGGTTAAGCCAGCGGATCTGGCTGTCGGAGAGGATGCGCAGGCTGTCGGCCCCTTTGGGCGAGAGGTTGACGCGCCCTGTCGCCGCGGCCGTGGCCACAAAAAACATCGGCTGGCGGGCGATGAAGGCACGCAGGCTGCCATTGAGCTTGGGTCCCAGCGGCATCAGACCTCCTCCCACGGCCAGTCGACCGCGCCGGAATGGGTGACCGCGCCCAGATAGGCGCTGCCCACCTGGGCTGCGTATTTCTCATGCGCCCCGGCCAGGCGGCGGGCGGGGCGGTCGGCCAGGGCGGCCTGGCGGCGGGTAAGCTCGGCCTCGGGCACCAAGAGGTCAATGGCCCGGGCGGTTTCGGTGTCGATGCGGATCGGGTCTCCGGTTTCAACCAGGGCCAGCGGGCCGCCCATCGCGGCCTCGGGCGAGAGATAGCCGATGCACATCCCCCGCGTGGCGCCCGAAAACCGCCCATCGGTGACCAGGGCCACCTTCTCGCCCATGCCTTGACCGTAAAGGATCGCCGTCGGCCCCAGCATCTCGCGCATGCCGGGCCCGCCCTTTGGCCCCTCATTGCGGATGATGAGCACATCGCCCTCGGCATAGGCGCGGGCGCGGATGGCGGCCATTGCCTCCTCCTCGCTTTCAAACACCCGGGCAGGGCCCTCATGCACGCGCCGTTTGAGCCCGGCGACCTTGATGAAACAGCCCTCGGGCGCGAGGTTGCCCTTCAGCACGATCACCCCGCCCGAGCTGTCGATGGGGTCGGCGACCGGGCGGATCGCGGCGCCATCGGGTTCGGGCGCCCCGGCCACCGCATCGCGCAGCGTCTGGCCGGTCAGCACCGGGGTGTCGCCGGTCATGAACCCGCCCGCAATCAGGGTCTTGACGATCATCGGCACCCCGCCCAGCCGGTGGACATCGAGCGCGTAGAACTGCCCGCCGGGTTTGAGATTGCCGATCAGCGGCGTGCGTTCAAAGACCGCGCCCGCATCATCCATGGTAAAGCGCAGGCCCGCTTCATGCGCGATGGCGCAGAGATGCATGCCGGCATTGGTCGACCCGCCGGTGGCCGCGACGATGGCGCAGGCATTCTCCAGGCTCGCCCGGGTGACCAGATCGCGCGGCAGTGGCCCACCGCGGGCCAGGATCTCCATGACCAGCGCGCCGGCCCGCTCGCCCAGCGCCGCACGCTCGGCATAGACCGCGGGGATCAGGGCCGAGCCGAGCGGCGAAAAGCCCAGCACCTCGGCCACCATCCCCATGGTGTTGGCGGTGAACTGGCCGGGGCAGGCGCCGATCGTGGGCATGGCATTGGCGGCCATCGCATCGAGCTCGGCGGGGTCCATCGCCCCGGTCATCACCGCGCCCGCGCCCTCATAGGCGTCGATCACCGACACAACCCGGCCCTTGTGCAGCCCGGGCAGGGTCGAGCCGCCATAGATGAAAACCGAGGGGCAGTTCAGCCGCGTCATCGCCATCAGCATCGCGGGCAGGTTCTTGTCGCAGCCGCCATAGCCGACCAACCCGTCATAGGCATGGCCGCGCATCACAAGCTCGATGGAATCGGCAATCAGCTCGCGCGACATCAGCGAGTTTTTCATCCCCTGATGGTTCATCGAGATGCCGTCGGAGACCGAGATGGTGGTGAATTCGCGCGGTGTGCCGCCGGCGGCCTGCACACCCCGGTAGGCATGGGCGGCCTGGGCGCCGAGATTGGCGTTGCAGGGTGAGGTGTCGCCCTGGGTGCTGACCACCCCGATCATCGGGCGGGCCATAGCCGCGTCATCCAGCCCCTGGCCACGCATGAAGGCGCGGTGCGCCACCCGGTCCGGCCCGTCCACCGTGATGCGGGAGCGCAGCTTGCGGGGGGCGGGATCGCTCATCGGGGCCTCTCGGGCTGGATTTCGGCGCGGTTGCGGGTCATGGTCGCGTCCTGGCAGGGAAGGATGGACCGAGATGGACGAGACAGGCAAGACCGCGCAGGTATTGATCGAGGCACGACGGGGCACCGGCCCCTACAGCCTGCCCGACGCGATGGTCGGGGCGCCTTTGGTCGAGGCCTATGCGCTGCAGGATGCCTATGCCGCGGCGATTGCCGCCGATGCCGGCGGGATCGGGGGCTACAAGCTTGCCGCCAACAGCGCCGCGCAGATGGCGCATTTCAGCGTGGACGAGCCGGTTTGCGCCCGCATCGCGGCCGGTGAAATCCATGCCAGCGGGGCGGTTCTGGCGGCAAGCGGGTTTGACCGGGTGGTCGTGGAGCCCGAGCTTGCCGCGGTGCTGGGCGATGGCGTGACTGCCGGCGCACCCTTTGACCGGGCCGGCACGCTGGTCGCGATCGATAGGTTCCATGCCGCCATCGAGCTCATCGATTTTCGTGGCCGTTCGCGGCCCGATGGCACGCTCTCCGAGGCTGTGGCGCTCAATGTCTTCTTTGGCGGCATTGTTCTGGGCACAGCCAAGATCGCGCCCGAGGCGCTTGATCTGCCTTGGCTTCATGTGACGTTTA
>JBCBKN010000421.1:0-3482 GCA_038521775.1 Pseudomonadota bacterium
CGTGCCGAACGCGCCCTTGCCGCCGGCGGCAACGCCTGCTCCGACCGTTCCGGCGCCCGTTGCGCCAAACCCTGCCGCGCCGGTCACGCCGGCCGCCCCGCTCTCGGACCCGCCGCCCGCTGCACCGCTATCCGTCGCGCCGAGCCCGGCGCCCAGCGTGCCGGAGGCGTCTCAGCCGACCCAGCCATAAGCCATTTGGGGTAGGCGCCCAGATGTGCCGATCACGGTGCAGGTCGGCGCGGTCAGGTCTGGTAGTAAAGCCCCACCGTATGCTCGGCCTCGGCAAAGAAAAGCCAGCGCCCGGCCGCGACACCCGCCAGGTGTGAGATGCAGGCAAGCCCGCCGGCCGCCTCGGCAAATCCAGTCGCAGCGCCCAGCACCACCAGCCCCGCCGGAACCAGAATTGCCGCGCCCAGGGTCAGCCGGCGCAACCCCGCCGCTCGCCGGCGTCCGACGCGAAACACCATTTCGTCGAGCAGGTAGTTGCGCCCCGTATGCGGTGCTGCGAGGGGCCGCACCTGGCCGCTCAGACCGGTGGCCGCGGCCGCATCGACGCCGAGCGCGGCCAACCCGGCATCGCCCTCCTCCCAATGGCGCCATTGCGCAAGCGCAGTCAGTGCCAAAAGGCCAAGTGCCACCCAGGCCGGGGCCAGCACCAGCGCCGGCCCGGTCAGCGCGATGAGCACGAACAAAAGCGGCGTCAGCGGCGTGTGCCAGCGCGGAACGGTCTTGAGCTGCGCATAGATCATCGCGGTGCAGAGCACCGTGACCAGCGCCAGTGCCGCGGCAAGCCAGCCCAGCCAGGGCAGGGGGCGGCCCAGATAGCCCAGCAGGGCGGCAAGGAAAAACACGCCCATGGCGGCAATGGCGATCACCGCTTCGCGCGACAGCCAGGAGGAGCGCCATTGCATCACCGCGCGCCAGGCCCGCTGCGGATTGCCCAGATGCGCAAGCGAGGCAAACAGCCCGGCGCCCGCCGCGATCAGCGCCAGCAGCGACAATGCCGGATCGGCACCGCGCAACCCCAGCCAGACCATCAGCCCAAAGCCAAAGCCCGACAGGGTGGTGAACAGGATCAGCGACGGCGCGGGATGCATGGCTGAGATCCGCCCTAGATGCGCGCCAGCGCGCGATCGAGCCAGCCCAGCATGCCGGTCGCCTCGGGCTCGGCCAGCTCAGCCAGATTGGCGATGAAGGGTTCGTCGCGCGGCCGCGGCGGCAGGTATTTGTTCACCGGCCGGGTCTCCAACTGCGGCATCAGATCGACCCCGCCCCGTGCCGCGACAAGCTGGCTCACATCGCTTTCGGGATCTGCCAGGTCGCCGAAATGGCGCGCGCCCGCGGGGCAGGATTTCACGCAGGCCGGCACCCGATCGACCTCGGCCAGATCCTCATTGTAGATCCGGTCGACGCAGAGCGTGCATTTCTTCATCACACCCGCCGCCTTGTCCATCTCGCGCGCGCCATAGGGGCAGGCCCAGGCGCACAGCCCGCAGCCGATGCAGCTCTCCTCGGTGACCAGTACGATCCCGTCGCTGCTGCGCTTGTGGCTGGCGCCGGTGGGGCAGACGGTGACGCAGGGCGCATCGGCGCAATGCAGGCAGGAGCGCGGGAAATGCACCACCCGCGGCGGCCCATCCTCGCCCGTCACCTCATAGCTGTGCACGCGGTTGAGCCAGGTGCCCGAGGGCTCGGCGCCATAGGCGTCCTGATCCGACAGCGGCGCGCCGCCGCCACCGCTGTTCCACTCCTTGCAGGACACCGCACAGGCATGGCAGCCCACGCAGGTGTCGAGATCGATGACAAGACCGAGGGATTTTTCGGTTCGGTCGGGCAGGCTGGTCATGTGGCGCGGGCCTCTTGCACAAACGCGGCGAGATCGGCGTTGAACAGGTCGGGGTCTTCGAGAAAGGGCACATGCCCGACGCGCTCATAGACCGAAAAGCGCCCCTTGGGCATGATCTGCGCGGCGGTCTCGCCGACGGCGAGCGTCACGACATCGTCCTGAGCGCCTTGGATGACAAGGCCCGGCCGCGCCAGCTCTGCATAGGCCGGGCGCAGATCGTGGTCGCCGGCAAACATCGCCCGGCGCACATGGGCGGGGCAGAGCATGTTCGCCCCCACCATCCGGGCAAAAAGCAGACGTTCGAGCGGCGCGGGGGTGCAGGCCTCGACAAAGCGGGCGGTTGCGGCAAGCCGGCGCGGCAGATCGGCTGTGTAAAGATCGCGCTCCGAGCCTGGGCTGCCAGGGCCGGCCATCCACGGCTCGCGCGCGCTGCCAATCGCCAGCACACCGCCGACCAGCACAATGCCCGCCAGCGCGTCGGAGCCGTGCTGTTCCAGATAGGAGGCGACCGACCGGCTGCCATAGGACCAGCCCACCAGCACCGGGCGGTCGAGCGCAAGGGCCGCGATAATCGCGGCCACGTCCCCGCCCCAGGGCGCGGCCTCGGCATAGGCGGCCGGATCTTCCGGCTTGTCGGACGCGCCATGCCCGCGCAGATCATAGCTTACCAGCCGGTGGGTCGCGGCAAGCGGGGCCTGCGCCTCCCAACAGCCGCAAAACTGCGACCAGCCATGGATCAGCAGGATCGGGGGCGCGTCCTCGGGGCCTATTTCGCGGACATGCAGGCCAACCCCGCCGGCGCCGGTGACCTCATGGATGCGGGTCTCCACCCTATCCACCGAAGGCCAGGTCTTGGGGCCCGCGCCCCACCGGCGAGGCAATCGGGTCGAACCCGGGCTCGGCGCGCTGCGCGGCATCTGCCTTTTCCAGCCGCACGGTCAGATCGTACCAGGCCGCCTGGCCGGTGATCGGGTCGGAGTTCGACCAGCGCCGGCCATCGCCGCGTTCGGGCAAAAGCTCGCCAATGAGATGGTTGAGCAGAAAGCCGCGCGTCGTCTCGGGCGCGCCTTTGCCCAAGGCCCAGGCGCCGTCGCGCTTGCCGATCGCGTTCCAGGTCCAAAGCGTGTGCGGGTTCACCGCCTCCATCCGCGCCACCGGCACCTTGATGCGGCCATGCGGCGAGGTCAGCCAGACCCAGTCGCCATCGCTGAGCCCATGCGCATCGCAGACCGGGCCGGGCACATAAAGCGGGTTCTCGCCATGGATCTGGCGCAGCCAGGCGTTTTGCGAGCCCCAGGCATGGTACATCGCCGCCGGGCGCTGGGTGATGGCGTGCAGCGGATACTCCGCATCGGCCACCGGATACCAGATCGGCAGCGGGCTGAAGGTCTCGCGGATGCGCTCGCGCAGATGCTCGGGCGGCTGGCGGTCGCCATGCCCCTCGGCCGCGCGCTGGAACTTGGCCAGCGGTTCAAGGTAAAGCGACAGGCGGTAGGGCTGGGGCGCGTCGTAAAACCCCATGCCGACGGCCCAGTCCTGATAGGCCGCGTTCCAGGGCTTCATAAACTGCGCCTCATCGGGGATATGCGCGGTGAAAAACCCGCCATTCTCGATATAGCGCTGAAGCTGGTCGGGA
>JBCBKN010000422.1:0-3461 GCA_038521775.1 Pseudomonadota bacterium
GCGAACTGTTACTGGGATGACCTGAATCAAGGTTGACGGGGCCGCGACCCTTCATGCTGGCCATGGTCTCAGCTGAAGGAGAGCCCCGATGTCGATCAAAAACATCCTTCTGTCCTATAATGGCAGCGACGCGGCCGAAGCGGCGCTGAAGCTCGCGCGGCTCATGGCGCAGAAATACGAGGCGCATCTGACCGGGCTTTTGTCCTATGGGCCGCAGGCGATCGTGTCGTCTTATGCCGGCTATCTGCCCGAGGGCGTGGTCGAGCAGATCGCCGAAAGCGACCGGCAATTGCGCCAGGACATTGAGCGGTCGTTTCGTGCCGCGACCGCGACCGATGCGGCAAACCGCACCCATTTCCTGGATGTCTTCAGCTCGGCCGATGACGGGCTGATGGAGATGGCGCGCTGCTATGATCTCATCGTGCTGGGCGTGCAGGGCGATGAGGGCGCGGCACCGCATATGGAGCCGCATCCCGACATTGTGGCGCGGCATTCGGGCCGGCCGGTGCTGGTGGTGCCGCATGGCTATGACGCGGATCGGTTGAGCGAGCACGCGCTGGTGGCCTGGGATGGCGGGCGCGCCGCATCCCGCGCGCTGGCCGATGCGATGCAGATCCTGGAGACCAAGACCGAGGTGACCCTGCTGACGGTGGGCGATCCGTCCGAGACCGAGGCTTTGCGCGACATCACCGCGCATCTCATCCGGCATGGCATCAAGGTCACGCCCAGGATCAAGGCCCGGGAGGGGCGGCGGATTGCCAATGTCATTCTCGATTCGGTGGGTGAGGCCGAGGCCGGCCTTTTGGTGATGGGGGCCTATGAGCATTCGAAATTCGCCGAGGATCTGTTCGGCGGGGTGACCAATGCCGTGCTTCAGGGCAGCCATGTGCCGGTGCTGATGTCGCACTGAGTGCTGCACTGAATGCCTTCCGGGCCGGCGGCCGCCGGTCTTTTGGCAGCGCCGGGGGCTGTCTGCCCCCGGACCCCCGAGAGTATGTGCACCAAAAAGAAGGCGCGCGCCGCGGTCACATGCGCGGCGGGGCGTTGCCAAGGCGCGGGTGCGCCCCTAGGCATGCAGAAGGCGGATGCTTTGCAGGGGGCGATGGCAATGTGGGATTTCTGGATCGACCGGGGCGGCACCTTCACCGATATTGTCGCCCGCGATCCCGAGGGCCGGCTGGCCACCGCCAAGCTCTTGTCGGAAAACCCCGAGCAATACGATGATGCCGCCCTTGCCGGGATCCGGCGGTTTTTGGGGCTTGCGGCGGGGACCGCGATCCCCGCCGCGCGGGTGGCCAGTGTGAAGATGGGCACGACCGTGGCCACCAATGCGCTTTTGGAGCGCAAGGGCGAGCCCACGCTTCTGGTCATCACCCGCGGGCTGGCCGACCAGCTGCGGCTGGGCTATCAGGCCCGGCCCGATCTTTTTGCCCGCCACATCGTTCTGCCCGAGATGCTCTATGCGCGCGTGATCGAGGCCGAGGAGCGGGTGCGCGCCGATGGCGTGGTGGAGACCCCGCTTGACGAGGCCGGGCTGGCGGCGGATCTGGCCGCGGCGCGGGCCGACGGGCTGACCGCCTGTGCGATTGTGTTTGTGCATGGCTATCGGCATCGCACGCATGAGGCCCAAGCCGGCGCATTGGCGCGCGCGGCCGGGTTCACCCAGGTCTCGGTCAGCCATGAGGTGAGCCCGCTGATGAAGATGGTCAGCCGCGGCGACACCACGGTGGTGGACGCCTATCTCTCGCCGATCCTGCGACGCTATGTCGACCGGGTGGCGGCGGCCTTTGACGGGCCGATGGCCGGCAAGCTGATGTTCATGCAATCCTCGGGCGGGCTCACCGATGCCGGGCTTTTCCGGGGCAAGGATGCGATCCTCTCGGGCCCGGCCGGCGGCGTGGTGGGGGCAGCCCGGGTCTCGGCCATTGCGGGGCAGGAGAAGATCATCGGCTTTGACATGGGCGGCACCTCGACCGATGTGTGCCATTACGCGGGCGCGTTCGAGCGGGTGATGCACAGCCGCACCGCCGGCGTGCGGATCACCGCGCCGATGATGAACATCCACACGGTGGCGGCGGGCGGCGGCTCGATCCTATCCTTGCGCGACGGGCGGCTGCAGGTGGGGCCCGAAAGTGCGGGTGCCGATCCGGGGCCGGCGAGCTATGGCCGCGGCGGGCCCTTGGCGGTGACCGATGCCAACCTGATCACCGGGCGGCTGCGGCCGGAGTTCTTTCCGGCGATCTTTGGGCCCAATGCCGACCGGCCGCTCGACCCCGCACCGGCGCGCGCGCAGTTCGAAGCGATGGGCGCGGAGACGGGCATGAGCGTCGAGGCGCTGGCCGAAGGCTTCCTGCGCATTGCCAATGAAAACATGGCCAACGCGATCAAGACGATCAGTGTTCAGCGCGGGCATGAGATCGGCGGGCATTGCCTCACTGTCTTTGGCGGGGCGGGCGCGCAGCATGCCTGCGCCATCGCCGACACGTTGGGCATGCAGCGCTGCCTCATCCACCCTTTTGCCTCGCTCCTTTCAGCCTATGGGATGGGGCTGGCCGACATCCGGGCCGCGCGCGTGCAGGCGCTGGAAACCGAGCTGACGGCCGAGGCCCGCATGCAAGCCGCCGTGGCAATCGAGCGGCTTTCGGGCACGGTGCATGACGAGGTCGCGGCCCAGGGCGTCGACGATGCGCGCATTCGCTTGGAGATGGTGCTGCATCTGAAGGTCAAGGGCACCGACACCGCGCTGCCGATTGCCTTTGCGTCCCTGGCCGAGATGCGCGCGGCCTTCGATGCCGCCCATACCGCCCGGTTCGGCTTTCATCCCGGCGACACGCCGCTGGTCATCGAGGCGGTGGAGGTTGAGGCCATCGGCGCGGCCACCGACATTGCCGAGCCGGCGCAGCCGGTCGCTGCACGGCCCGAAACGGCGCTGGAAACGGCACTCACCGCGCCTGTCTGGGTTGAGGGCGGCTGGGAAGAGGCGCGCTTTGTGCGCCGGGCGGCCATGCAGCCGGGCGATCGGCTCACCGGGCCGGCCGTGCTGGTCGAAGATCACACCGCGATCCTGATCGCGCCGGGCTGGCAGGCGGCGATCACCGAACATGATCATGTCATGCTGACCCGCATCGAAGCCCGGGCCGAAGAACGCGCCCTGGGCACGGCCGCCGATCCGGTCCGGCTGGAGGTTTTCAACAACCTCTTCATGTCGATTGCCGAGCAGATGGGCGCGGTCCTGGAAAACACCGCGGCCAGCGTCACGATCAAGGAGCGGCTGGATTTTTCCTGCGCGGTGTTCGATGCGGCGGGCGATCTGATCGCCAATGCCCCGCACATGCCGGTGCATCTGGGTTCGATGGGCGCAAGCGTGAAGACGGTGATCGCGCAAAACCCCGGCATGGGGCCGGGCGAGGTCTATATGCTCAACGCGCCCTATAATGGCGGCACGCATCTGCCCGATATCA
>JBCBKN010000423.1:0-3399 GCA_038521775.1 Pseudomonadota bacterium
AGCACACAAATCGGATGAAGGCGCAGGTGACGTTCTTGCGCGATGTCGGCTCGACCCGGGACATTCACCTCGACACGCCCATCGGCCCGGTGATCGTCGAATATGCCGCGGGCGAGAACAAGCGCAGCTATGCCTTGGGCGAAACCGTCGATCTCGACCTGCCAGCCTCGGCCCTGCATGTCTTTTCCAAGCCGGCAGAGCGCAATGCGGCGTAACCTGGCGAAGCGGCCCAGCCTGGCAGGGCGGCGTAACCTCATAATGCGGCGTAACCTGGCAATGCGGCGTAACTTGCCAGTGCGGGGTCACCCGGCACCCCACCCAACAGGTTACCCGGCATGGCGCAGCGCGCGACGGGCCGAGCCCGGTTCGGGCAGGCCGTGCCGGGCCTTGCCGTGAACATGGCCGATGCACCCGCCGCCCGGCTTGACGCCTCCGCGCCTGCCGCAGCGCCGGCGCCCCAGACCCGGGCCCAGGGGTCGGGGTCGACACAGAGTGCCACGCCCTCC
Source organism: Pseudomonadota bacterium (assembly GCA_038521775.1). GTDB lineage: Bacteria > Pseudomonadota > Alphaproteobacteria > Rhodobacterales > Rhodobacteraceae > J013. The sequence goes on from JBCBKN010000423.1 coordinate 507, forward strand.
ACCGCCTGGCTGGGCTCACGGCTCGCGCTCGGGCTGCTCATCGCGCTGATCTGCGTGGTGCCCTTCGTGCTGGTGCTCATCATCAGCCTTGGCAACAAGATCGAAGGCGCAGGCTGGGAATGGGGCCTGTCGCTGGCCAATTACAGCCGGTTTTTCTTCGGCATCGGCTGGCCGGAGACGGTCTCGACCCTCTATGCCCAAAAGCTCTTTTACTCGCTTTACTTTGCCGTGCTCGCGTCGCTCATTGCGGTGCTGGTCGCCTTTCCCTTCACCTATCTGCTCACCCGGTTGAGCCGGCGTGCACAGGCGGGCTGGCTGATCCTGCTGCTCTCCTCGGTCTCGCTCTCCGAGGTCTTTGTGGTGATGGGCTGGGATGTGCTCCTGTCCAACCGGTCCGGCCTGCCGATGGTGTTTCGCGAAACCGGTCTCACCGCCTGGCTCAAGGGCAATGGCGGGCTCGATCTGCTGCGCGAATGGGGGCTGGCCAGCCCGCGCAACATCCGCTTCAAGACCTCGGCCTTCGCGACCGTCACAACCATGGTCTATCTGGTCTTTCCCTATGCGGTGATCCTGCTTTACCCGGCCCTGTCGCGGATCGATCCGGCAATGATGGAGGCTGCGCGCACGATGGGCGCCCGGCCGCTTATGGTGATCCGCACGGTGGTGCTGCCTGCGGTGCGGGTGCCGGTGATCGGCGCTGTGCTGCTCCTCTTTGTCTTTCTGCTCGGGGCCTATGTCGCGATCACGGTCTTTGCGGCGCCGGCGCAGCAGACGCTGACGGTGTCGATCTATGACAGCATCCGCGGACAGACCATCAACGCACCTTTCGGGGCGGCGCAGGCCGTTGTGCTGCTGGTCACGGCCGCGCTTTTCCTCGGCGCGTCCTCCCTCATTGCCAAGCGGAGCGGGCTGTGACGCGGCTGGGGCGGGTCTATTTCGGCTTTTGCATCGTGATGCTGCTGTTGCCGATCATCGTGGTCTGCGGGGCTGCGCTCAATGGCGGGCGCTCGATGCTGTTTCCGCCCCAGGACCCGACGCTGGACCGCTTCGTCGAGTTCTTCGTGACCGAAGAGGTCTGGGTCACCAGCCTGCGCAACTCGCTCATCATCGCCTTTGGCTCGGCCACGCTCGCCACGCTCATCGCCTGGCCGCTCGCCTTTGATCTGTGGCGCCGCGGGGCGCGGCTGTCGCGCATCCTGGCGGGCGCCGGGGCCATGCCCTTTGTCCTGCCGCCCATTGTGTTTGGCGTGGGGCTTGGGTTTTTATGGAGCTTCACCGGCGGGCTGGGCAATATCGGCGCGGGCATCCTCAGCCATGCTGCGCTTTTTCTGGCGCTGCCGGTGGTCACCATCTCGATCGGGCTGCAATCGATCGACCGGTCGCATCTCGATGCCGCCGCAACGATGGGCGCGACCGAACGGGTCACCTTCCGCTCGGTCATTCTGCCCCAGACGCTGCCCTACACCGCCTCGGGCTTCTTTTTTGTGCTGGTGCTCAGCTTCAATGAGTTCATCGTGATCTTCTTTGTCTCCGCCTCCTCCTATGCCACGGTGACGCTGCAGATCTTCAACAGCCTGCGCAACGGCTTCACGCCGACCATGGCGGTGGGCGCCATCACCTTCATTCTCACCTCCATTGTGGTCTTTGCCGCGATCAGCCGGTTTGGCGATCTGCCGCGCCTGATGGGGGCCGATCAAAGCCGCAGCGACTGAAAGGAGCCTGCCATGCCCCAACAGCCCATGATTGTCGGCCAGCCGGTGGTGTTGGTGATCGACATCCAGAAAAGCGCCTTTCTCGATCAGGTCGAGAAGGGCATTCCGACCATGCCCGGCTATCGCGACAACATGTATCGGGCGCGCAAGGTGATCGACGCGGCCCGCGCCTCGGACACGCCGGTGGTGTTCATTCAGGAGATCCACCGCCCCAACATGATCGATTATGGGCGCGAGCTCGACGGGTCGGAAACCGTGCATTGCATGGAGGGCAAGCCCGGCACACCGATTGCGGCCGAGGAGATGGATTTCCGCCCCGACGACTATTACGTGCCCAAGCGGCGCTACTCGGCGTTTTTCGGCACCGAGCTGGAGATCTTGCTCAAGGGGCTGAAGGCGCAGACGCTGATCCTGATCGGCGGCATGACGGATGTCTGCGTGCATTACACCTTCGTTGACGGGCATCAGCACGATTACCACTGCCGCGTGGCGCAGGACAGCGTTGGCGGCACCTCGGTGGCCGCGCATGAGGCGTCGCTCACGGCGATGGAGTATCTGCAGACCGGGGCGCTTCGCGCGACCGAGGAGATCGTGGCCGGGCTGATGGCGCTGAAGGCCGCGGCCTGACGCCTAGCTGGCGGCGCGCTCCCACAGCTCCATGTCCTCGGCCATCCCGGCCTCGATGCGGGCGCGCAGCAGGTCCGAGATGTGGACGGGTTCGGCCGGGCTTGCATTCACATGCGGGATGGAGAGCTTTGTGCCAAACCGTTCCGACAGAAACGCCGTGACCCGCCCGAAATCCTCATATCGGAAAAGATGGTCGACACCCATGCGGCCGTCGCGGTCTTGCATGAAACGCGCGGGCCGACCGACCCGCGCAAAGGGTGGCGGATCTTCGGAGAGATAGGCCTCGACAAAGGCCTCAAAGCGGATCCCGGCGGTGCTTTTGCGCCGGTCCGGAACCCCGGCCCGCCGGCGGTACCTGTACCAGCTTGCCAGCCAGTCCACCGGCTCGCGGATCAGGCACATGGTTTCGATGCCGTCCTGGCCGCTGGCCTCAAGCAACGGCCGCACAAAGCGCTCAAACCTGGGCAGCGGCATGTGCCTGATCCGCGAGCCGGTGGACTGGCTGGCAAGCTGGTACAGGTACCGCCGGCGGGCCGGGGTTCCGGACCGGCGCA
>JBCBKN010000424.1:0-3392 GCA_038521775.1 Pseudomonadota bacterium
CGGGTGACGCGGCCCTCGCCCTCGACAATGGCAAAATCGACCACCCGGCGCAGCAGGCGCCCGGCGATGCGAGGGGTGCCGCGGGCACGGCGGGCGATCTCATGCGCGCCGGCGGGTTCGGCCTCGGCGCCCAGCAGGCTGGCGGCACGGCTGACGATGGCCTCAAGCTCGTCCACGGTGTAGAATTCCAGCCGCAGCGGAATGCCGAAGCGGTCGCGCAAGGGCGTGGTGAGCAGGCCCAGCCGGGTGGTGGCCCCGACCAGCGTGAAGGGCGGCAGGTCGATGCGCACGGTGCGCGCGGCCGGCCCCTCGCCGATGACGAGATCGAGGGCGAAATCCTCCATGGCGGGGTAGAGGATCTCCTCGACCACCGGGTTCAGACGGTGGATCTCGTCGATGAAGAGCACGTCGCGTTCGTCGAGATTGGTGAGGATGGCGGCCAGATCGCCGGCCTTGGCCAGCACCGGGCCGGAGGTGGTGCGGAAATTGACCCCCAGCTCGCGCGCGACGATCTGGGCAAGGGTGGTCTTGCCCAGCCCCGGCGGGCCGTAGAGAAGCGTGTGGTCCATCGCCTGGCCGCGCGCGCGGGCGCTCTCCACAAAGACGCGCAGATTGGCGCGGGCCTCGGCCTGGCCGGTGAAGGCCTCCAGGCTGCCCGGGCGCAGGGCGCGGTCGGCCCCGGCACTGGCCCCGGCACTGGCCCCGGCACTGGCCGCGTCGCCCAACCGGTCGGCGGGGTCGGCGCCCGGCAGCGGGTCGGGGCGGAGGAGGGGGTCGGGCTCGGTCACGCGCGCAGCCTGGGCCGATCAGGGCTTGGGTGCAAGATGGCGCAGGGCGGCGCGGATCAGGGCTGGCGTCGTGGCGCCCCCCGCCTCGCCAGTTTCGCCCGCCTTGCCCGAGACGGTGGCGATGGCCGATGCGGCCTCGCCGGCAGGGTAGCCCAGATTCGTCAGCGCCGACAGCGCATCCGAGGCCGCCGCGGGCGCGACGCTGGCAGGGCTGGGCGCCGGGGCGGCCATCCGCGCCGCAGGCGGGGCCGACGGAGCCTGCTCCGGCGGGGGGGCGGCAGGGGCCGACCCCATGGCCGCCTGCGCAGGGATCGGCCCGGCGGCCATCAACAGCGGCGCCTTGTCCTTCAGCTCGGCCACAATGCGCGCGGCCAGTTTCGGCCCGACCCCCGGCACGGCGCGCAAAGCCGCCGCATCGCCCAAGGCCAGGGCGCGCGCCGCACGCTCAGGCTCCAAATGGCCCGAGATTGCCAGGCCAAGGCGCGCGCCAACGCCCTGAACCGAGGTCACCATGCGGTGGAACTCCCGCTCCTGCAGGTTTGCAAATCCCAAAAGCTGCAAAAGATCCTCGCGCACCACCAGATCGGTGAACAGGGCGGCCATACCGCCTTGTGCGGGCAAAGCGGCCAGGGTGCGTTCGGCGCAGTGGATGACATAGCCGACCCCGCCCGTCTCACCGCCCGTGTCGATGACGACATGGTCGGAGGCCTTAGAGAAAATCCGGCCCCGAATGAGGCCGATCATGCAGCGCTCCGCCCAGGCTGGCCGGACCTGGATCGTGATCGGCCTTGTCCTGATCGGCCCGCGCCGGACCCGTTCTTGCCGGACCCGTTCTTGCCGGACCCGTTCTTGCCGGCCCCGCGCTTGGCCTGTCCGCCCTCGTCCGGCCCGTCGGGGCCACTCTCGCCCGCCGCAAGCCCATCGGTGTCGGTCAGGGGTGGTCCCTCCTGGGCCGGGCTCTGCGCTGCCGGGCCTGTGCCGGCCATGACCGCCGCCGGGCCGGCTTCGGCACGCGCCACCGCCCGGTCCAACCGTCCGGCAAACCGGGCGTGATGCGCATGGCAAAGCGCCACGGCCAGCGCATCGCTTGCATCCGGACCGGCGATTTCGCAGCCCGAAAGTTGCAGCCGCACCATCTGCTCGACCTGCGCCTTTGCAGCATGGCCGACCCCGACGACCACCTTCTTGACCGCGTTGGGGGCATATTCGGCAACCGGAAGCCCCGCGCGGGCCGGCACCAGCAGCGCGACCGCCCGGGCCTGGCCAAGCTTCAGGGTTCCCGCGGCATCCTTGTTCACAAAGGTCTGTTCGACCGCGGCCGTGTCCGGCTGCCAGCGCGCGATCACCTCCTCAAGCGCTGAAAAAAGGCTGGTGAGCCGCTCGGCGAGTGTCGCGCCCTGGGACACGCAGACCCCGTTCGCAACATGGCGCATCTGCGATCCGGCAATATCGACAATGCCCCAACCGGTGCGGCGCAGCCCTGGGTCGAGACCGATGACGCGCAATTTCGGCACTCCGTTGCTTTGCTGCATCGCCCGTAGCGGCAAAGTGTTACCACGCCCGACAGCGCCAAGGCCAGCGCCGCGCGAAGGGCGGTGCGGCGATACCGCCAGAAAGGCGCAACCGGCTGAAAACCGACCCGGAACCGGCCCGCAGCGACATCCTTGCCCCGCCCGGCGCCGCACGCGGCCTCTATGCCAGTTAGTCTGCATAAATCGCATATCTGCCATGCGCTTGGCGCTGATTGCTCAACAGGCATCAGCCTCCTAATTGCCCAGAACCGGCACAGTGCCGGACACCCATCCCAGAGGAGTAATGTGCTATGGCTACTTATGATGTTGCTGCCGCGTCGCATGCCGCCGCCGCCCCGGGGACCGGGGTGCTCAGCACGATGATTGCGCGCTACCGCATGTGGGTGGCCGCGCGCCGCACCGCCGCGGCCCTGCGCGAATTGTCGCCCAGCCTGCTGGCCGATATCGGCATCGAGCCCGGCGACATTGACGGCTATGCAGATAGCCTGGCGCGCCGCACCCTGTGAGGCGGCCGCCCCTCCACCAGCCAGAGGGCGGTCAACGGTGCAACAATGCGCTGTGCACGAACCCGGTTCGGGCCACCCGATCGCGGCTTTGAGACACTGCTGAGGGCTGCCCCTATGGGCGCCCTCTAGACCCGCCGAACGGCCCGCGCCCGGTCCTGCGCGCGCCGCGCGCCCGCAGCGTCAGCGTGCACCAGCCCTGCCGCAGCAGCACGCGTTCCACGCCAAACCCATGCCCGGCATAGACGGCGCGCACCGCCGCGGCCTGGCGGGCCAGCAGCCCCGACAGCACCACCCGGCCGCCCGGCGCCGTCTGCCGCGCGATCTGCGGGGCCAGCCGGCGCAACGGGCCGGCCAGGATATTGGCCAGCACCAGATCATAGCCCATCGGTGCACGGTCGAGACCGCGCGCCTCGGCTGACCGGAAGCCGGCGGCGCATCCGCTGCGCACCGACCCCGCCACGCCATTGATCGCGACATTGGCGCGGGCGGTCCGGACCGCCACCGCAGCGATGTCGAGCGCAAGCACCGGCACATGCCAGAGCTTGGCCGCCGCAATGGCCAGCACG
>JBCBKN010000425.1:0-3375 GCA_038521775.1 Pseudomonadota bacterium
ACCCCCAGCGGCACCGGGCGATGGCCCAGAGGGTTTTCATTGTCCGACCAGACCAGGCGCAGATGCCCGGCCCGCTTGCCAGGTGCGGTGAGGTCCAGATCGGTCGTGATCCGGCTGGAGGACAGGTCCGGCACGCGATGCCCGCTCACAGCTGCACCTGCACCCGGCCATCGACGATGCGCGCCGGATAGCAGCGCAGCGCCCGGGTGACCGGGGCGCCCAGCGGCCGGCCATCGCGGATGTCAAAACAGCCCTGATGCAGCGGGCATTCGATGACGAAACGGTCGAGATAGCCATCGACCAGCCGCGCCCCGCCATGGGTGCAAAGGGCGGCGGTCACAAACACCCCGCCCTCGGCGTCATAGACCGCCAGCTTTCGGCTGCCCAGCGTGACCTCGGTGACATCGCCGGGCTCAAGCGCGGCAACCGCGATCAGGTCGACCCAGCCGGCCAAGACGCTCAGCCGCGGGCGCGCATGGCGCCCAGGATCTCGCGATGCGCGGCGAAGTAGCCCCCCGGCTCGACATGCAGATGCCCGCGCAGCCGCTCATGCAGCCTGTGCAGCGCATGGAACGGCACCGAGGCGGCATAATGATGCTCGGCATGATAGTTCATGTTCCATGCCAGAAACCGCCAGGGCGCCGAGACGACATTGGTGCGGGTGTTGACCTCCAGATCCGCCACCTGCGGGCGGCCGACATGCTCGGTCATGCGGATAAAGCGCATCACCGGCTCGCCCAGCAAAAGCGGCAGCCACCAGAAGAAAAGCGGCGCAGTCCAGCCCGCCAGCACGGCACCGACAAGCGCCAGATAGCCCGCCAGATAGAGCCGCGATTCCCGGATCACCGCCCGGGTCTCGACCTTGGGGATAAAGCGCCGCTCCTCCTCGGTCAGCCGGCCCAGCGCGCGGCGGGCCACCCCGCCATACTGGTACCACCAATAGGGCAGCGCGGAGAGATAAAGCGCATAGCGCCCCGGCGAGATCGGCAGGTCGATCAGCTCGGGATCCTTGCCATGCTGGTTGGTGAAGGTGTGGTGGTCGCAATGCTCATAGCGAAAGAATTTCAGCGGCACGACGACCAGAAAGCCCGCGATATGGCCGATCAGCGTGTTCAGCCAGCGGGTGCGGAAGGCGGTGTAGTGGCTGCATTCATGGGTGAGCGCAAAGTTATGCACCATCACCACGCCATGCAGGAACATGGCCGGGACAACCCACCAGCCGGGCGCGGCCCAGACCAGCATGCCGGTGGCCCCGATCAACGTGAGCGAAAGCGCCAGATGGATCAGCCCCGGCCGGTCGGAACGGCGCATCAGCGCCTTCAGCTCGCGCCGGGTGATCGCCCCATCGGCCATGGCCTGATCGAGCGGCGTGACAACCCCGTTCATGCGCTCCCCTTCCTAGTCGACACCGACATCGCGGCGCGGGTTGGAAAACTGAACCGCCAGCCGCGGATGGCGGGCGAGCAGGTCGACCCCGCCGGGGATCCGCTCGGGGTGCAAGACGCCCTGTTCCCACAGCGCGATGCCGTCCACCGTGACCGTGGGATCAAACAGGTTCCAGGAGATCTCGCCAGGGGCATAGTCGCCGCAGGTGTGAAAATGCAGGATGCGCGGGCTGCCAAAGGCGCTGCCCGACCAGCGCAGCATATCCTCCTGCGCGGCGCGGCCAAAGCCACAGCCGGGATGGATGCCGGCATGCCAGGAATGCACAAACCAGGGATCGAGCCCGAAGCGCCGGGCGACCTGCCGGTAATGCCGACCCACCGCGGCGGCGACACTGGCCGGGCCCGAGATATCGACGATGCGGTTGTCCTCGACACAGGCAAAGACATCCTCTTCCAGCGCCAGCCAATAGGGCTCATAGGGGCGCGAGCCGGTGCCGACCAGAAAGCGGCTGATGGCGATGCGCCCGCGCATGCCGGCCGAGGGCACGGGCCGCGGCACCAGCATTGGAAAGCGCTGCAGCGTCACATCCACCGGCCCGTTGGGGCCAAAGCGCGGGCGGCCTTCCAGGCGGGTGCCGCGCGGGCAGGTCACGGTGACATAGCTTGCACAGGCGAAGGCCTCGTCGATGATGGCCTTGAGCTCGCACATCCCCTGATGGCAGGTGGTGCCAAAGGGGCCGAACAGCATCTCGCGGTCAAGCGCATAGCACATGGTCGCCTTGGGCATGCCCGGCAGCTCGGTAAAGCGGATCTGGTCGCCGATGCGCGAGAAGAAGAGCACATGGTCAAAGCCGCGCAGGGTTTCGACGAAATCCTCCATCTCGGCGGCCGAGGCGACGGTCGGCGGGGCCACCGTCTCATAGACCCGCAGGCCCAGCGCCCGGGCCGAGGCGGCGGCCAGCCGCGGCGCCTCATCATCGTAATAGCCGCCGCCATCGGGCTCCTCGACGATCAAAAGACGCCCCCGCGGCGTGCAATGCACGCATTCCGACAGGAGGTTCAACGCCCCGGCGGGAATGGCCTCTTCATCCTGCGGGATCTTGCCCGACATGCTCTCACCCCTCGTCGCCGCGCGCCCCCTGCCCGGCATAATACCCCACAATATCGCCCTCGGTGCTCACCCCAAGCCCGTTGAGCAGACGATTCACATAACAAAAGTACCCCACGATCTGATTGGCTTCGAGGATTTCGCCATCCGGCACGCCCAAATCCTGCAAGGCCGTGACATCGGCGCGGGCCATCGCACCCGGGGTCAGGGTCAGCTTGCGCGCGTATAGAAGCAGCGCACGCTCGGCCCCGTCAAAGGCCTGGCCAGGGGCATCGGCGCGCAAGGCGGCCTCGACCGCATCGGCGCGGGTGTCATCGCCGATCAGATGCCGGGCATTGGCCCAGTGATTGGCCAGTGAATAGGGGCACTGATTGAGGATCGAGACATAGGAGGCGATCACCTCCTGAAACCACATCGGCAGGGTGTTGGCCTCGTCATGCAGGCAGGCGCGGTAAAGGATGACATGGCCGCGCATGGTCGAGGGGCGCAGCGAATGCACCCGCATGACATTGTCGACCGTGCCATGGGGGGTGCGGGCGAGATCCAGCACCGCGCGCAGGGCCGGGTCGGCCTCGGCGTCGGGGGTCATCCGGATCCAGGCGCTCATTTCGGGCCTCCCCTCACAGCGCGTCGCCCTCAGCGGCAATCTCGGCAAAGGCCGCGATTTCGCCCTGCAATTCGGCATGATCGGCCAGGCCGGTCTTCAGCGCCTCGGGCATCCCGGCCGCGCCGAGAAGCAGGCCCAGAACCCCCGCGCGGTTGACATTGTCGCCGCCGGCATTGGCGTTCCACAGAAGCGAGGCTTCGGCCTCGCCCCCCGCCAGCGCCGCGAGATACAGCATGAGCGGCAGCCCATGTTCGGGATAGCAGGCCGTGCCGATG
>JBCBKN010000426.1:0-3365 GCA_038521775.1 Pseudomonadota bacterium
GCTGGCCGCCCCCCCACAGGCCCTGGCCGAGGCGCTGCGCGATCCCGCCGGGCTGCGGCGCTTTCTGGGCCTGGCGGGCGGGCTGCCGGGCCAGGATGCCGGGGCATTGGGAGACGGGCCCAGTTACGCTGCCGGTCACGCCGCCGGTCCCGCGCTTGCCGCGTTGATCGCGCGGGCCGAGGGGGCGGAGTGGCACCAGGCGGCGGAGGGGTTTCTGGACGATCTGGCCGGGCTGGCCGTGCTGGGTCCGCCGGCCCGCGCCGCCGCGGCGCTCGCGCTCTGGCAGGGGGCGGGGCTGGGCCCGATGCTGGAGGGCGTGGTGCTGGCGTCCCGCATCGCGGCGCTTCCCGACGGTGCCATCGACGGCGCGATCGACGACGCCGACAGCCGCGGGGCAAAAGGGGGCGCGATCACGGGTGCTATTACGGGCTCGATCACGGGCACGATCACGGGCGCGACCCCAGGGATGGCCGCTGAACCGGCCGCTGGACCGGCGGCGGGACTCACTGACACGGCCCTTGGGCCGGCCGCCCTTGCGCGCGGCATGCCCGCGCCGCACGGCCCGGTCTGGGCCCGGTTTCTGCCGCTGGGCGCGCTGCCGCTGCCCGCCCGGCAGGGGCGGGCCCGGGCGGCGGACCGGCTGGCCGCGCTGATAACCGCCGCAACCGCGCAACTGCCGATCTGCCTTGCCGGCCTCAGCCGGCGCCGCGATTGGGCCGCTGCCGCCGCGGCGGCGCTGCCCGGCGGGAAGGTGGCGCGGGCCGCCCTGCCGCTCATCTGCCACGAGGCGCTGGTCTCGGCCAATCTGCTGCGCGACCGGCTCGGGGTCAGCCAGCAGGCCGCCAATGCCGCGCTGCACCGGCTGGCCGCGCTGGGGCTGATTGAAGAGCTGTCGGGCCAGCAGCGCTACCGGCTCTGGCGCGCGCGGCTGTGACACCGGGCCTGGCGCCCGCCGACAAATGGGCGCGGCGAGGGCGGGCCGGGTGAATGAAGGTGCGGCCCTGCCGCGCCTGTCGGGCCGGTCTGGGCTCGGTCGCGGCCGCCTGGGGAGCCAGATGGTGCGATGGCGCCGGTCAAAGGGGTGATTCGCGACCACCGAGCGCGACATCTGCGCCACATTAACCTGCCATTAACGCATCGGCGCGGCCCGACTACCGTTCTTTCATGCACGTTTGCCGGGGGAACGGGCGCCGGGCATCGTTCTTTCGGTCACCCCCCGCCGTTCGATCGCGCACCTCGCCGCCCCGGCTCTCGACGTGGCGCGCGCAATTGGAGAGACTGGCGGTCGAGCAGGGGCATGACATCCGGCGGCGTGCGGCGAGGGCCGTGGCGCGGCAAGACCGGGAGGCCGCATGAGCAGACTAGGTGCGCAGGCCAGAACGGCGCTGCAGTCGGCGTTCGAGTTCGAGCCGATCGGCACGGGCAGTCCCGCGCCCCTCCTTGAGGGCAGTGTCGAGGGCATCCCTGAAACCGGCGCAACCGGCCCTGAAATCAGCGCAACCACCCCCGAAACCAGTCTCGCCACCAGCCTGGCAACCGGCGTTGCGGGCAGCGATGCGGCCAGTGGCGCGACCAGTGTTGGGGGCAATGCCGCGGAGATCGCGGCGGCCGGGCCCGGACCCAGAACAGCCCATGGCCCGGGGCCGGGCCTGCCCACCGACAGCCCGTTTTCGGGCAAGGTGCGCGGCCAGTCCGACCTGATGGCCTATCCCTTTTTTGCGCTCTCCAAGACGCCCTCGCGCCAGGAGATCCACTTTGCCGAGGCCGAGGTCGAGCTGCGCGTGCGCCCCTCGGGCCGCGGCCTGGCGACGATCTATGACAAGGAGATCCTGATCTATCTGGCCTCGCTGGCCATGGACCGGCTCAATCGCGGCGAGGAGTTTTCGGGCGTTCTGACCTTCACGGCCTATGATTTTTTCAAGCTTGCCGGGCTCTCCGGCGCGTCGGGCAAGAATTATCAGCGGCTCTCGGGCGCGCTGGAGCGGCTGCAGGGCACGCAGATCCGGACCAGCATCGAGACCGGCGGGGTCAGCGTGGAGGGCTGGTTCTCCTGGATCTCGGAGGCGCAGATCGTCTATGCCCGCACCGCGCGCGGTGAAAAGCGGGCGCGCGCCATCCGGGTGCGGCTGACCGACTGGCTGGTGCGCGCGATCGTGGCGGACCGGTCGGTGCTGAGCTATGACCGCTCCTATTTCACCCTCAATGCGGTTGAGCGGCGGCTTTACGAGATCGCCCGATCGGGCTGTGCCGGGCCGGTTGAAACCGGCGATGCGCCCAGCCAGCGCGCGGGCTTTGTGCTCGACCTGGCCACCCTGCGCGACCGGGTCGGGGTGACCAGCCCGCTCAAGAAATTCCGCCAGCTGCTGGCCCAGATCGTGGCCCGCGACGATCTGCCGGGCTATCGGGTGGCGTTTCTGGACCCGCCGGGCGAACGCCGGCCGCTCGCGCGGCTGCGCATCGCCATGGCCCCGCGGCCGGTCGCAGGGCTTGCGGCCGAAACATCCATGCTGGACGCGCCGGCAGCGCCTGCCGCCCGCCCCAATGCCGGGGAGGTCAGCATGTAGCGCCCCAAAAAAACACACCCCCGGAGGCCGGCGGCTCCCGAGGGCGTGCAGTCTTGTCCTAGCACCACAAGTCTAGCACCCCCTGGCCAAACCCACAACCCTGCGGTGCCCGCACCGGCAGGCCGGGTGCGGCTGCGCCGTCCTCCCCCAACGCGGATCGGAGGATGGAATGTGCACGGGATTGGTGCCGGTGGGCCGGCATGTGAGGCCGCCCGAGCGGTGGTCGCGCGCCGGGGTCGCCGGCGACGCGGAGCCTGCCCTGGCAGGGGCGTCGGCAGACGCGTCGGTATGCGCCTCGGCGGGCGCCTCGCCATACATAGCGGGCGCAATATCGGCGCGAGGGGCAAAGCCTGAGGGCACCGCAGCGCCGGGCATGCGGTCGGGTATGCGGCCGATCTGCGCCGCGGCCCTGGCGCGCGAGAGCCCGGCTGCGGCCTCATCCCTGCCCGAGGGGGTCACGCGCTGGCATCTGATGGCATCGCTGCGCGGGGCCGCGCAGAGCTTCGGGCTGACCGGGCCGATGCTGCGGCTGCTCGAACATTACATGGATCTGAGCTATGAGGCCGATTGGGCGCCGGGGGCCGAGCCGGTGATCCCGGTGCCGCTTTGCGAGATTGCCGAGGCCCTGGGCCGGAGCGAGCGGCAGATCCGCAATATCGAAAGGCGGCTGGCCGCGGCGGGGTTCCTGATCTGGCGCGATGCGGCCAACCACCACCGCAAGGGGCGGCGCTGTCGGCAGAGCGGCCGGCTGATCTGGGGCTATGGCCCCTCCTTGGGGCCGATGCGCGCCCGGGCGGCCGA
>JBCBKN010000427.1:0-3364 GCA_038521775.1 Pseudomonadota bacterium
CCATGCCGGAGATGATTGCAGCGCCCGCGCCGAACCCGATTGCGACGATGGCGCAGCCGATCAACAGGCGCCAGAGAGCCACCGGCTCGCTGACACTCACAGCCAGGCTTGCCGCCAGACAGGCCGCAATCATCACCCGATAGAGGCTCAGAAAGAGCCGTACCCGCCAGTCATCCGGGCGGGCGGGGGGCCAGAACGCCCGGGCGGTTTTTCGCAACGACAGCGCACAGAGACCCAGAAGACCGCCTGCCGCAACCGGTGCCAGCGCAGCGAGAGCGCCCACCAGCAGAGGAGCCATCGGCGCCACGGGGACGCAATCACCCGATGAGCGCGGCGCGGGCGCGATACCGGGTCAGCGCCACGCCCACAGATCGACGGTCAGCCGCCCATTGTCTTGGCAACTTCGGCGGCGAAATCCTCGTCTTCCTTCTCAATCCCCTCGCCGACGCCCAGACGGGCATAACCGGTCACCTCGACCCCAGCGTCCTTGGCCGCCTGGGCCACGGTGACATCCGGGTTGATGACGAATTTCTGGTGCAGGAGGCAGACCTCCTCATAGAATTTCTTCATCCGCCCGATGATCATCTTTTCGATCACCGCATCGGGCTTGCCGCTTTCGCGCGCCTGTTCGGTCAGCACCTGCTTTTCGCGCTCGATCAGTTCGGGGGCAAGATCCGCCTCGCTGAGCGATTGCGGGTTCGTAGCGGCCACATGCATGGCCACCTGCTTGCCGATCCCGCCATCGCTGCCGGTCATTGCCACCAGCACGCCGATCTTGCCCATCCCGTCGGTGACAGCGTTGTGGACATAGCTGGCGATGGTCGCACCCTCGACCCGGGTCATGCGGCGCAGGCTGAGATTCTCGCCGATCGTCGCGACCTTGGCCGTGACCAGCGCCTCGACCGACTGACCGCCGGCATCGGCGGATTTGAGCGCATCAAGATCCGCACAATCGAGCGCGATTTCGGCGATCTGGGCGACAAGCTCCTGAAACTCGGCATTGCGCGCGACGAAATCGGTCTCGGAATTGACCTCAACGGCTACACCGACCCCGGCCCGGGTCTTGACAGCCACCAGGCCTTCGGCCGCGGTGCGCCCAGCCTTTTTGGCGGCCTTGGCCAGACCCTTGGTGCGCAGCCAGTCGACGGCGGCCTCCATATTGCCATCCGTCTCGGTCAGCGCCTTCTTGGCATCCATCATGCCCGCGCCGGTGTTGTCGCGAAGCTCTTTGACCATCGCAGCGGTGATTGCCATCTCTTTTCTCCTCGATCTGCAGGCGGGGGCGGCCCGCAGGGCGCCATCCCATTTGTCTCGGCCTCAACTCGGTGCGGCGGAGGGGGTCTCGGCCACCACACTCCGTTCCGCCCGGCTCATAGCTGAACCGGGCCCGCAACCCAAGCGCGACGGACGTCGCAAATCCGTCGCAGTTGCGCAGGATGTCAGGCCGGTGGCGCCGCCGGATCCGCAGCGTCGACCGCCGCCTCGACAGGATTTTCGTCAAGCGCCTCGGCCGGCGGCTCGACCTCTTCGCCGGTCAGCGCGGGCTCGGCCTCCAGCACAGGCTCCAGCGGTGCCTCATCCATCTCGCCAAGGTCAAACCCGGCCTCGCCCATCTGCGCCGCCATGCCATCAAGGGCCGCGCGTGCCACGAGGTCGCAGTAAAGCGAGATCGCCCGCGCCGCATCGTCATTGCCGGGGATGGGATAATCGACCCCCTCGGGCGAGGAATTGGTGTCAAGCACGGCGACCACCGGGATGCCCAGCTTGTTGGCTTCCTTGACCGCGAGCGCTTCCTTGTTGGTGTCTATGACCACCAGCATGTCGGGCACTCCGCCCATTTCGCGGATGCCGCCGAGCGAGGCGGTGAGCTTGGCCTGCTCACGCTCCATGTTCAGCCGCTCTTTCTTGGTCATCCCCGAAGCGCCGCCCTCGAGCTTTTCATCGATGCCGCGCAGCCGCGAGATCGAGTTCGACACGGTCTTCCAGTTGGTCAGCGTGCCGCCCAGCCAGCGATGGTTCATGAAATACTGCGCCGACCGCTCGGCCGCATCGGACACCGCGCGCTGCGCCTGGCGCTTGGTGCCGACAAAAAGCACCCGCCCGCCGCGGGCAACCGTGTCACGCACCGCCTGCAGCGCCGCATCGAGCATCGGCACGGTCTGGGTGAGATCGAAGATGTGGATCCCGTTGCGCTGGCCATAGATATAGGGGCCCATGCGCGGGTTCCAGCGATGTGTCTGGTGGCCAAAATGCACGCCGGCTTCCAAAAGCTGGCGCAAAGAAAACTCAGGCAGTGCCATCTGCGGTCTGTCCTTTCCGGTTTCATCCTCGGCGGGGCTAGGGGCGGCTGCCCCAACCGGTGGACCGGCACGGATGTCTCCCGCACACGGCCCGACCCCCGCCTGTGGTGTCGTGGCGCGCGGCATAGCCCGCCCAAAGCCGATTGGCAAGTGTTGCATCGCGCCGCGCGGCGCGGAACAGTCCGCGCATGGAACCGGTCTTTGTCTTTGGTGCCGCGCATTGGGATCTGTTGGCCCAGCCCGCGCGCACCCCTCTGCCGGGCGCGGATCTGCAGGGGCGGATCGTCCAGCGCCCGGGTGGGGTTGCGCTGAACATCGCCGCGGGTCTGGCACGGGCGGGGATGGCCTGCGAGCTGGTGGCCGCCATCGGGCGCGATGCGGAGGGTGAAACGCTCGTTTCACTCATCGAAACACTGGGTGTGGGGAGTCACTACATGCGCCGCACCCGTTTCACTGACCGATACGTTGCCATTGAGCGCCCGGATGGCCAGCTCTTCGGCGCGGTTGCCGATTGCCGCGCGCTTGAAGCTGTGGGCATGGGGCTCTTCGATCTGCCGCAGCACCCGGGTCCGGCAGGGCAGCCACCCCGGGCAACCCTGTCGGTTCTCGATGGCAACCTCGCGCCACAGATTGCCGGGCGCATCGCGGACTATCCCGCTCTGTGCGACCGGGTGGCTCTGGTCTCGGCCAGCCCGTCGAAGGCGCCTCAGCTGCGCTGCCTGGTCGAACGGCTCGCGCAACTGCCCTCCATTCGGGACCTTACGCTGTTTGTGAACCTCTTGGAGGCCGAGGCAATATGCGGCGCGCGGTTCTCAGACAGCTTGGCCGCGGCGCGGGCGCTCTGCGCCTGGACCGCTCAGGCCGTGGTGACCGACGGGCCCCGCCCCGCCGCGCTTGCCACGGCAGCCGGGCTGTCCCACACCGCGCAGCCGACCGCCACCATCGCCCGGTCGACGCTGGGCGCCGGTGACAGCTTTGCGGCCGGCTTTCTTGCGGCCAGACTTACCGGCACAGCGGATGCCGAGGCCTGGTTTCTGGCCGGCTTTGCCGCGGCCGCCCGCCAG
>JBCBKN010000428.1:0-3317 GCA_038521775.1 Pseudomonadota bacterium
GCGCCGCCGGTTGCAATGCGCGGAAAGAGCTGAGCGA
The DNA here is from genome assembly GCA_038521775.1 of Pseudomonadota bacterium. Taxonomy (GTDB): domain Bacteria; phylum Pseudomonadota; class Alphaproteobacteria; order Rhodobacterales; family Rhodobacteraceae; genus J013. Next base: position 38 of record JBCBKN010000428.1, read on the forward strand.
TCGCCGGGGCGCGCGAGGCCCCGTCGACGACCTGCGGCCCATCGACGAAGAGAAAATCGATCCGCTCGGGCAGCGCGTCCAGCGCCGACAGTGCGTACCAGCCGCGCGGCGTGGGGCCGGCCAGCGGCTCGATCGGCGCGTGGTGGATGGTGACAATGGACCCCAGGCCCAGCCGCGCCAGCCGCGCGCGGGTGACCTCGGCAAAGCTCTCATTGGCCTCCAGACTGTGGAGCACGCCGCCCCCCGCCAGATGCAGGGCGCGGGCCGAGACCAGGGTCGAGAGGCCCGAGCCGCATTCGACAACCACCCCAGGTTTCCGGTCGAGGAGCTGGGTTGCCAGATGCACCAGAAGATCGGGCGAGGCGGCCCAGTGGCGGGTCGCGGGCAGGGCGCCGAACGGCCAGTCCAAGATGTGGCACAGATGGGCCCGCCACTCCATCTGCTGGCCGGTGGTCAGCGCGGCCCGCCGGGCGGCCTCGGCGATCTGGGCCGGTGGCATGCCGCGCCCCTCGGCCTCGGATGCGGGCCGGTCGTCCTGGGACGCTGCGCCAATGGTCTGCGACAGCGCCGCAAGCTCGGCGCGGAGCGGCGCCAGCGCGGTCTCAAGATCCGCTTCCGTTGCCGGCGCTGGAGCTGGAGGCGCGGAGGGCGGGGCGTCCTGCGCCCCGGGGCGGACCGGCCGGTCGCGGTGCTGGGCCCGTAACACAGCCAAGAGCGTTGCGGCCTGTAACACCAGAAGCGCCACCAGCAGATAGATCATGCACGCATCCCTCGCCCCAGCTCCGGTCCCCGCCTATGCGCAATCCCCCGGCAACTCAAGGCCCGGCACCGCGATTTGCCCCAGAGCAGCGGCAGTTCAGCCCCAATGCCGCTCCAGATCAGCCCCAGATAAGCATCAGCATCGGCACGGCGATGGCCGTGATCAGGATCTCCAGCGGCAGGCCCAGCCGCCAGTAATCGGTAAAGCGGTAGCCGCCCGGGCCCATGACCAGCGTGTTGGCCTGATGCCCGATCGGGGTGAGGAAGGCGCAGGAGGCTCCGATGGCGACCGCCATCAGGAACATGTCGGGGTTTGCGCCGCTCGCCTGGGCGATGGAGAGCGCGATGGGCGCCATCAACAGCGCGGTGGCGGCATTGTTGACCACATCCGAGACCAGCATGGTGACCACCAGTACCGCCGCGACCAGCGCCCAGAGCGGAAGCGCCCCAAGGCCCAGCAGCGCATTGGCCGCCATTGTGCTGGCGCCTGTGGCCTCCAATGCCGCGCCCAGCGGGAACATCGCGCCCAAAAGCACGATGACCGACCAGTCGACCGCATCGTAAAGCGCCTCGAGGCGCAGGATGCGAAAGGCCAGAAAGCCCAGAATGGCCGCAAAGAAGGCCAGGGTGATCGAGGCAAGGCCCAGAAGTGTCGCCGCAATGGCCGCGGCGAAAATGGCAACCGCCGGGCCGACGCGCCGGGTTGCGCCGAGGCTGAGGTCGCGCGCCCCCAGCGGCAGGAGGAAAAAGCGGCGCTGCAACTCAGGCAGGGCGTCGGCCTCGCCATGCAAGAGCAGGATATCGCCGGGTTCGAACGCCGCATCGGCCAGCCGGTCGGTCGCATCATGCGCCCCGCGCGCCAGCCCCGCGACCAGCGCGCGGTCGCCCGACCAGAGCGGAAAATCGGCGATCTGCCGCCCGATCAGGCCGGAGCCGCGGGCGACCATCACCTCCGCCGTGCGGTAGGTGCCGCGGTCGAGCGTTGCGGGGTCCACGATCTCGGCCTCGCCGGCAATGCCCAGGCCAAGCTTGCCAGCGGCCGTCTCGATGGCCTCCAGAGGGCCGCTGACCAAAAGCACATCCCCGGCGGCGAGCCTGCGAAACCGAAAGCCGGGCAAAAGCTGCGGGCCGCGGACCAGCCCGGTGACACTGATGCCGCTGCCCTCGCCGATATCGCGCAGGGGCGCGCCGACCAGGGGGCTCGTCTTGGCCACCACAAGCTCGACCCGGTAGCGCCCGATGCGGAAGCCTTCGGGCCTGCCGCCACCCTCGCGCGCGCGCCGGGGCATCAGGATGGGGGCGGTGAGCAGCAGGAAGACGAGCCCGCCCAGGGCGACCGGCAGCCCCACCCAGGCAAAGTCGAACACCCCGAAGCCCGCGCCCAGCATGTCCTCGCGCACCCCCGCGATGATCAGATTGGGTGGTGTGCCCATCAGCGTCGTCATCCCGCCCAGAAGCGCGCCAAAGGCCATCGGCATCAGCAAAAGCCCCGGTGCGCGCCCGGATTTGACCGCGGTGCCGATGGCCACAGGCATCATTAGCGCCAGCGCGCCGACATTGTTCATGAAGGCCGAGGCCACGGTCACCACCCCGGTCAGCGCGGCCATGTGCAGCATGGGCGTGGCGGTGAGATGCGCGATCCGCTCGGCCACCACGGCAATGACGCCGGCCCGCTCCAACCCTGCCGACAGGATCAGGACAGCGGCGACAGTCAGCACCGCGGGATGGCCGAAGCCTGCAAAAAGCTCGGCCGCCGGCACCAGCCCTAGCGCGCCCGTGCCGACAAGGGCGATCAGCGCGACCACATCATGCCGAAGCCGGCCGGAGACAAAAAGGGCCACGACCAGGCCCAGCAGGGCCAGCGCAAGATAGGGCGGGGCAGGAAGGGCAAGGCCTGGCATGAACTCTCCGCGTCGCCCCAACCCAATCCCGAAGCTGCGGGGCATTTCAACCCGCAATCGACCCTGGCTGCGATCGACCCGGCACGCCATCCGGCCCGAAACGAGCGTCGCCGGGGCCCAGGTTGTCCTAGCCGGGGGGGAGGGCGCCTCAGCTTTTGGCGGGCAAAAGCGCCTGCAGGGCAGTCAGCTGGTCGGCCTCGGCGGGCGGCTTGTCCCAGCGCAGCCGCGCAATGCGCGGAAAGCGCATTGCCACGCCGGATTTGTGCCGGGTCGACCGGTTGAGCCCCTCAAAGGCAATCTCCAGGACCAGGCCATGCCCGGCCTCGGCCCTGACCGCCCGGACCGGGCCGAAGCGTTCGACGGTGTTGTCGCGCACATAGCGGTCGATCTGGCGCAGCTCCTCATCGGTAAAGCCGAAATAGGCCTTGCCCACGGGCACCAACGCGCCGTTGGACCAGACCCCGAAAGTATAGTCGGAGTAGTAGCCCGAGCGCTTGCCATGCCCGCGCTGGGCATACATCAGCACCGCATCCACGGTCTGGGGCGCGCGTTTCCATTTGAACCAGGGGCCTTTTGGCCGGCCCGCCACATAAGGGCTGTCGCGACGCTTGAGCATCAGC
>JBCBKN010000429.1:0-3301 GCA_038521775.1 Pseudomonadota bacterium
GAGGGCTGGATCAGCGCGCCGGTTCAGTCCGACGTGCCGCGGCAGATCGAGGATTCGATCCTGACCCGGGCGCGCCAGCTGCGCATTGCCGAGAAGGAGGCGCAGGGCTGACGCCGCCAGGCAACCGGCCTCAAAAACTCGAGGGCCTTGCAGCAAAGGCCGCAACCGTCCGAAGGATCGTCGATGGAACGCTACAACGCGCGTGAGGCCGAGCCGAAATGGCAGGCAGCGTGGGACGCGGCGGGGCTGTTTGTGGCCCGGCGCGATCCTGATCGGCCGAAATACTATGTGCTGGAGATGTTTCCCTACCCGTCGGGGCGCATCCATATGGGGCATGTGCGCAACTATACGATGGGCGATCTGGTCGCGCGCTACAAACGTGCGCGGGGGTTCAGCGTTTTGCACCCGATGGGCTGGGACGCCTTCGGGCTGCCGGCCGAAAATGCCGCGATCGAGCGCGGGGTGAACCCGGCCGACTGGACCTATGCCAATATTGCGGAGATGCGGGCGCAGATGAAGCCGCTGGGCTTTTCGCTCGACTGGGCGCGCGAATTCGCCACCTGCGATCCGGAGTATTATGGCCAGCAGCAGGCGCTGTTTCTGGATTTCCTGGAGGCGGGCTTTGTCTATCGTAAGGCCTCGGTGGTCAATTGGGACCCGGTCGATATGACGGTGCTGGCCAATGAGCAGGTGATTGACGGGAAGGGCTGGCGCTCGGGCGCCGAGGTGGAGCGGCGCGAGCTCACGCAATGGTTCTTCCGCATCTCCGACATGGCCGAGGAGCTTTTGGGCGCGCTGGACGGGCTGGAGGCCTGGCCGGAGAAGGTGCGGCTGATGCAGGCCAACTGGATCGGCAAAAGCCGGGGGCTGGAGTTTTCCTTTCCCACCCAGGGCGCGCCGGAGGGGCATGCCACGCTCCAGATGTACACCACCCGGCCGGACACGTTTCTGGGCGCGACCTTTGCGGCGATTTCGGCCGATCATCCGCTGGCCAAGGCCCTGGCGGCCGAGCGGCCGGATGTGGCGGCGTTCTGCGAGGAATGCCGCCGGGGGGCGACCAACGAAGAAGCGCTGGAAAAGGCCGAGAAAATCGGGCTCGACACCGGCATCACCGTGACCAACCCCTTTGCGCCGGAGACGCCGCTGCCGGTCTTTGTCGCGAATTTCGTGCTGATGGAGTATGGGACCGGGGCGATTTACGGCTGTCCGGCCCATGATCAGCGCGATCTCGATTTTGCTCGGAAATACGGTCTGGCGGTGCGGCGGGTCTTTGTGCCGGCGGATGCGCCCGTGGACGCGGCGGATGAGTATTTGGGCCAAGAAGAAGAGGCGTTTGTTCCGCCCAAGACCGAGCCGGTGCGCTATGTGCGGCCATTGGCCGGGGGCGCGCGCATGACCGGGCAGGAGGCGATCGATGCGGCCATTGCCAAGGCCGAGGGCGAGGGGGTCGGCCAGGGCGCGACGCAGTTCCGTCTGCGCGATTGGGGGGCGGGGCGGCAGCGCTTTTGGGGCGCGCCGATCCCGGTGGTGCATTGCCCCGAATGCGGCATTGTGCCCGAAAAGCGCGAGAACCTGCCGATCAAGCTGCCCGACGATCCGAGCTTTGACCGGCCGGGCAATGCGCTTGACTGGCATCCGACCTGGCGCCATGTCGCCTGCCCCCGCTGCGGCGCGGATGCGCTGCGCGAGACCGACACCATGGACACCTTCGTCGACAGCTCGTGGTATTTTGCGCGCTTTACTTCGCCCCGGGCGGAGACCCCCACGATTGCCGAGGATGCGGGCTATTGGATGAATGTCGACCAGTATATCGGCGGCATCGAGCATGCGATCCTGCATCTGCTCTATTCGCGCTTTTTTGCCCGGGCGATGATTGCCACCGGGCATCTGCCGGAGACGGCCGCCGAGCCATTTGACGCGCTGTTCACCCAGGGCATGGTCACGCATGAGACCTATTCGACCCGCGATGCCCGCGGCCGCGATGTCTGGCACAGCCCCGATGAGGTGCGGCGCAGCGATGGCGGCGCGGCCCTGGCGGACGGGACCCCGGTTGCCATCGGCCCGTCGATCAAGATGTCGAAATCCAAGAAGAATGTGGTGGATCCGGCCGATATCGTCGACCAGTTCGGCGCCGATACGGCGCGCTGGTTTGTGATGTCCGACAGCCCGCCGGAGCGGGATGTGGAATGGACCGCCGCGGGGGCCGAGGCCGCCTGGAAGCATCTGCAGCGGGTCTGGCGCCTGGGTCAGGAGGCGCTGGCCGCCGGTGAGGGTGTGGCCGAGGAGACCGATGCGCTGCGCCGCGCCACCCACCGCGCCATTGCCGATGTGACCGAGGCGATCGAGGGGTTTGCCTTCAACAAGGCCGTCGCTGCGCTTTACAGCTTTGCCAATGCGGCAACGAAATCCCGCGCGCCGCGGGCCGAACGGCTGGCCGCGATGAAGGTGATGGCCCAGCTGATGCAACCGATGACCCCGCATCTGGCCGAAGAGCTTTGGTCAGCGCTGGGCGGCGCGGGCTTTGTGACTGATGCGCCCTGGCCCGAGCTGGACGAAACCCTGCTGGTGGCCGACACGGTGACGCTGCCCATCCAGATCAACGGCAAGCGGCGGGCCGATATCTCGGTTCCCGTCGATGCCGACCGGGCGGCGGTCGAGGCGGCGGTGCTCACCGATGCGACGGTGCAGAAATGGCTCGACGGTGCCGCACCGCGCAAGCTGATCGTGGTGCCGGGGCGCATCGTGAATGTCGTCCTCTGACCCATCAAGATCGACCCGGGCGCCGGGCGCGGGCGCACAATCCGGCAAGGGCCGGTCCCGGCGGGCGCTTCTGCTCGGCGGGTTGGGCGGGCTGGCCGCGCTTTCGGCATGCGGGTTTGAGCCGCTCTACGGCACCAATTCGGCATCGCGCGGCCTTCTGGGGCGGATCGCCGTGGGCGAGATCACCCGCGGGGTGCTGCCTGACCGGATGGTCTTTGCGCTGCGCGATGCGCTGACCCGCGAGATCGGGACGGCCTCGGAGGCGGCGTTCCGTCTCGACATCGCTGTCGATGTCGAGGAGGAGGGGTTTGCCATCACCCAGGACAATGAGACCACGCGGTTCCGCCTGACCGGCCTTGCCGCCTGGGATCTGCGCCGCATGACCAGCCCGGCGCCCGTGCTCTCGGGGCGCGCGCGCAGCTTCACCGCCTATTCGGCCACTGCCTCGGTCTATGCCACGCGCATTGCCGCCCGCGATGCCGAAACCCGGCTGGCCACCGGGCTTGCCCAGCAGATCATCGTCCAGATCGCGGCCCGCGCC
>JBCBKN010000430.1:0-3294 GCA_038521775.1 Pseudomonadota bacterium
CTCGGCGCTGGCCCAGAAGCTGGATCTCTGCCCGGGCCCGGTCGCGCGAAGGTGCAAAGACGAACGCCTTCGGCGCGGCGAGCCCATCGAGCCAGCCGGTCAGCGCCGCCGCTTGGCCCGCGACCGGGCCGCTCTCCCGCAGAGGCAGGTCAAACGCGATGCGTGCGGTTTCGCCGACAAACACATCGCGTGGGGCGGTAATGTCGAGCGTTTTTGGCCGCGCGTGCGAGAGGCCCGCATCGAGGAGCGCGCCGAGGGCCGCCAGCGCCCAGATCGCGGCGATGCCTTGGCCGGCCGCCTCGCCCAAAAGGAGAGCGGCGAGCGAAAGCGCGGCGAGCGCCGCTGCTAACGCCAGCGCTTTGCGGGAGGGCCGGATCAGCAGGGTGCCTCGATCTGGTTGAGCAGCCCGTCCAGAACATGCGGCGCGCTCTGCCCCTCGATCTCGGCGGTCGGGCCCAGCAGGATGCGATGTTGAAGCGCGGGGATATAGAGGCGTTTGACATCATCGGGGATGGCGAAATCCCGGCCGCTCAGCGCCACAAGGGCGCGGGTTGCGGTGGCCAGCGCATCAGCGGCGCGGGTTGAGGCGCCAAAGGCGATCTCGGTCGCATCGCGGGTCGCCCGCACCAATCGCAGGATAGGCCAGGATGTCGTCCTAGGGGATGATGCTGTCGATGAGCCCGCGAATGGCCTGCAGATCGGCCGGGTCAAGCAGCTCGGCAATGCCGCGAGTTTCGCGGCCGCTTTCGAGCTGGGCGGCGGCGTGATGCTGGAGGATTGCCATCTCCACCGCCTCAGGCGGAAAATCGATGTTGAGCTTGAAGAGAAACCGGTCGAGTTGGGCTTCTGGCAGCGGATAGGTGCCCTGCTGTTCGATGGGGTTTTGGGTGGCAACAACGATGAAGTCGCGCCCCAGCGGGTGATCCTGCCCATCGATGGTCACCATATTCTCATTCATCGCCTGCAGCAGGGCGGCCTGGGTTTTGGGCGGCGCGCGGTTGATCTCATCGGCCAGCAGCACCTGGGAGAACACCGGCCCCTTGGTGAGCACAAAGGCATTGGTTTGGAAATTGAAGATGGAGGTGCCCAGAATGTCGCCCGGATCAGATCGGGGGTGAATTGGATGCGGCCGAAGGCGAGGCTGAGCGCGGCGGCAAAGCTGCGCGCCAGCAGCGTCTTGGCTGTGCCGGGCGGCCCTTCGATCAGCACATGGCCGCGGGAGAGGGCGACAAGGAGGAGTTCGATGATCTCATCCTGGCCCAGAACGACCTTGCCGATCTCGCGGCGCAGCGCCGCCGCCCGCTCTTGCAGGTCATCATGCGTCATCGGTCAGCTGCTCCAAACTCTCTTCAAGGGCATCGAAATAGACGAGGGCGGCCTGGGCGGTCAGCGCGGCGGGCAGGGTGCGGCCCTGCGTGACCAGCCCGGCCAGCGCCTCGGCCTGGGCTGCGTATTGACGCTGGGCATGGCGCAGGAGCAGCGCCTCATCGCTGCGCTGCGCGCTGTGGGCCGGGCCGAACAGCGCCCGCGCCACGGCCGAGAGCCGCGCTGGAACATAGGCCGCCAGCATAGCGCCATCCTGCCTGGTGAGACGCAGGAGCCGGGCCTGCACGGCGATGATATGGGCGCGCGAGGCCTCCTGCCCGCGCCGCTCGGCCGTTGGGGGGCTGAACCGGCAGGCCGCGCGCCAGAGGGTCAGGCCCAAAACCAGGGCCGCGATGAGCCAAAGCTGCAAAAAAGGCGGGCCGAAAAACCGGGCCAGATGGGACCAGCTGCGCGCATAAGCAAGGCCTTGGCGCGGGGTAACGAAACAGTTTTCAGCACTGTAATCGACATAGACGAGGCGCTCGCCCGCCAGGTTTGCGATGATGTCCTGCGCGATCCAGGCATTGTCGCCAAGCCGCAGCCCATTATTGTTGAGCAAATCCGGATCCGAAAGCACCGCGACCCGGTGCCCGTCTGGCTGGCCGCCAAGCCGGCAGACGCCCAGCATCATGTGCCCCTCCTGACCCAGAACGGGCAGGCAGCCTTGGCCCTCAAAGACCTGCGCGGCATAGTGCTGGGCGGACCAGTGCTGGCCCCTGTGCGTGACATAGTCAAAGGCGGTGAAGGGCTCGGCGAGGCGCCGCACGCTGCCCGCCTCCGGCCCGAGAATGGCCCTGAGCGTAGCGCTGATCCGGGTCTCTTGGGTGATGAGCACGGGATGGGCCAGCCCGGTGAGGCGCATGCCCTGGCGCCATTTTGGCAGGATGATCAGGCTGTTGGTGTGCTCGATCTTGTCAAGGATCACGGCGCGGGTGTGGTCGCGTTCATCGAGCTGGGCGAGCATCGCCGCGCTGTCTTGGGCCGGGCGCAGGGGCTGGTCGAGCGCTGTCTCGTAGAGCGGAATGATGGTGAGCCCGACCGACGCGGCGTCGATCGCCCAGCCGCCCTCAAAGCTGCGCGTCTCTAGCCCCTCATGCGTCAGCCAGCGCCCCGGCCCGTCAAAGCCGGTGGCGCCGGTTTGGAGCGATTGCTGGCGCGGCGCGGCGAGAAACACCAGCCCAAGTAGCACAAGCACAGCGAGGGCGAGGAGCGGTGACAGCGCGCCGCCGGGGCGGCCCCCCTGCTTTTCCAGCCGCTCCGGCCCGCCTGGGCCCCCCTGGCCCCCCTGAACCCGCTGGGCCATCGCGCCCATTGCGCTGCGCGGCCTGAAGGCTCATGCCGACAGCTCCTGGAACAGGGGTTTGACCGCGTCGACATGGACGGCGAAGTCGCCCTCGCTGACCGGGCGGTCGCCGAACTGCACCGCCTCGGCAGCCAGCACCAGCGCGGTCAGCGCGTCGCGATGGCGGTGATCGGCCGGCAGCCGGTGGACCGCATCGCGCGCGGTCCAACTGCCTTGCAGCAGGAGGCCCTGCGCGGCGACCACATCGGCACGCGCGCGCTGGGCCAGTAGGATCAGCGCCCGCTGGCGGTCGGGCTGGGCGAGAATGGCGGCGATATGGTCAGGGGTGGCCAGGGACGGGCCGGCCGCGCGCGCGGTGCTGCCCCTGGGACGCGTGGCCCCGACGCGGCGGGCACTGTCGGCAGCGCGGCGAAAGGAAACGGCCACCCCGCCGCTTTGCCGCTAGAAAAGAAAGCCGATGGCGATGAGCGCAGCGAGGCTGAGCAGGATCACAATCGTGCTGAAAGGCATGGTGGAGAACAGCCCGCCTGGCGCCGGGTTCGCTGCGGTGTCCGATGCATCGGTGGCGGGTGCCGCTTCGGGGCGGGCCTGGGCCTCAAGAGAGGGCGCGGCTCGGCTGGGGTCGA
>JBCBKN010000431.1:0-3246 GCA_038521775.1 Pseudomonadota bacterium
CAATCATAACCTGCTCGCAACATCGATCACCCCCTGCACCGCCTGGCGCGCCGCATCCATACCCAGCGAGGTGTCGATGATAAAGTCGGCCCGGGCGCGTTTTTCAGCGTCGGGCATTTGCCGGGCCAGGATTTTATTGAACATCGCCTCGGTCATGCCGGGCCGGGCCAGAACCCGCGCGCGCTGAACCTCGGCCGGCGCGGTGACCACCAGCACCTTGTCGACCACCTCGGCACCGCCGGTCTCGAAGAGAAGCGGGATGTCGCACACCGCCAGCGCCGCGCCCGCGTGCCGAGCCCGCGCCAGAAACGCCGCGCGGTCCTGGGCAACCAGGGGGTGGATGGCCGCCTCGATCCGGGGCAACAGCGACGGGTCGGCCTGAATGGCCAGGCGCAGCGCGGCCCGGTCGACCGCGCCGTCGGCAATGGCCTCGGGCGCCAATGCGCCGATTGCCGCGACCCCCGCGCCGCCGGCAGCATAGAGGCGATGGACCGCGGCATCCGCGTCCCAGACCGGGAGATCCGCCTCGCGGAAAAACCCGGCCGTGGTCGATTTGCCCATGCCGATGGAGCCGGTGAGGCCGAGCACGATCACGGCCCGAGCCGCCCTGAAGGCATCGCGCGACCCCAGATCATGGAAAGAGCACCGCGCGGCGCAGTTCGGCATCCACCTCGGGCCGCACCCCGAACCAATGGTGAAACCCGGGTGCGGCCTGGTGCAGCAGCATGCCCAGCCCGTCGACCGTGCGCAGACCGCGCGCCCGGGCCTGGTCGAGAAAGGGCGTGATCAGCGGCTCATAAACGATGTCGGTCACCACGGCATCGGCGGGGGCGGCCTGAAGGCTGATATTGAGTGGCGGCTGCCCGGTCATGCCCAGCGACGTGGTGTTCACGATCGTCTTTGCGCCGGCCACGGCCTGGCTGCTCGCATTCCAATCCACGATGCTGACCTTGGCGCCATAGGTCTCGGCCAGGATCTGGGCGCGCTGCCGGGTGCGGTTTGACAGCCGCAGCTCAGGCACCCCGGCCTTCAGCAGCGCCGAGACGATGGCCTTGGCCGCACCGCCTGCACCAAGCACCAGGGCGGGCCCGGTGCGGGGATCCCAGCTCGGCTCGCCCTGCCGCAGGTTTTCGATAAACCCATAGCCGTCGGTATTGTCGGCATGGATGGCCCCATCGGGGCGGAACGAGATCGTGTTGGCCGCCCCGATCAGCGCGGCGCGGTCGGAGATCGAGCTTGCCAGATGCAGCACCGTTTCCTTGTAGGGAAGCGTGATGTTGACCCCGGCAAAACCCAGCTTGGGCAGCGCGCGCAGCCCGGTTTCGAAATTCTCCGGCCGCAACCCGATGGGGATGTAATGCCCGGCGATGCCATGGCGCCGCAGCCAGTGGCCATGCACCAGCGGCGAGCGGCTGTGCCCCACCGGCCAGCCGATGACCGCGGCAAGATGTGGGCTCTCATCGGTCATGTCATACAAAATCCATGGCGGCGCAGGGTATCGAGGGTCGCAAACAGGGGCAGACCCAATATCGTAAAATAGTCGCCCTGAACCCGGGCAAAGAGCTGCGCCCCCAACCCTTCGAGCCGGTAGGCGCCCACCGAGGAGAGGACCAGTTCGCCTTCCGCGTCAAGATAGCGCTCAAGGAACGCGTCACTGAAGACACGCATTGTGAGCCGCGCCTCGTCGACATGCCGCATGAGCGTCTCGCCGTCGCGGATGATCACCGCTGCGGAGAGGAGCCGGTGGGTTTGGCCGCGCAGGGCCTGCAGCTGGGTTCGGGCCGCGGCGCGGCTCTCGGGTTTGTCAAACAGCGTGGCGTCGAGCACCAGGATCTGATCGGCGCCAAGCACCAGCCGGCCGGGATGACGCCGGGCGATCTTGGCAGCTTTCAGCTCAGCGAGCTTGTCGGCAATGTCGCGGGCCGGGGCGCCCTCAGCTGTAAGCCCCGCCTTTATGGCCGCCTCATCAATGGCGGCCGGCACCGCCTCGATCGTGAGGCCCGCCGCCTCCAGCATCGCCCGCCGCGCCGCACTTGCCGAGGCCAGGATCAGCCGCTCAACCAATGGCCACCCCCTGCGCGCGTCCGCGCAGATATTGCCGGATCGCGGCCGCGGTTTCTTCGATCGACCGGCGCGTGACATCGATGACCGGCAGCCCGTGGCGTTCAAAGAGCAGACGCGCCTCGGTCACCTCCTCGCGAATGCTGTCGACATTGGCATATTCGGCCTGGGGCGACATCTCCAGACGGTCCACCCGATGGGCGCGGATCTGGGCCAGGCGCTGCGGGCTTGCGGTGAGCCCAATCACGGCGGTGCCCGAGGCCATCGCCTCCATCAGCGGGGGCGGAAGCGCGGCCCCGCGCACCAGCGGCACATTGGCCGCGCGCACGCCCTGATAGGCCAGATAGATGCAGGTCGGTGTTTTTGAGGTGCGCGACACCCCGATCAGCACGACATCCGCCCGGGCCAGACGGTCGGGCGACAACCCGTCATCATGGGCGATGGCATAGTCGATGGCATCGACCCGGTCCAAATAGGCGCGGTCGACCCGATGCTGGCCGCCCGGGCGGATTGCCGGTGCGCCGCCGGCAAATTCCGAGAGGGCCGAAATTGTCGGTGCCAGCACGTCGATCGCTGGCTGGCCGCGTGCCTCGGCGCCGCGCTGAAGCAGCCGGCGCAGCTCCGGATCGGCCACTGTGAAGAAGACCGGGCCTGGCCGGCGGTCGAGCGCCTCGAACACCGGATCGAGCCCGCTGCGGCTGCGCACAAAGACATGGATCTGCAAATCCAGCGCGAGGTCCGGAAACTGGCCCGAGGCGGCGTTTACGGCCGAAACCACCGTCTCGCCGGTCGAATCCGACACCAAATGGAGCGACTTGCCGGTAGCGGCGTCACCAACCCTGCCTCCCATGCTCCGCTCCAAGCCTCGCGACCCCGCCGGGCCGCACGCATCATGTCAGAGCCGAGCATAGCGGGGATTTTTCGGTTGAGAAACGGTGGGTGAACTGTTGATTTCGGGCGGTCTGGCAGAGCGTGCGGAAAACTGTCCAATCTATGCCGAAGCCCGGCGCAGATCATCAACATGTGGAAAGATTGCGACGTCCGGAACGCGGGCTGTTGGCGGTTCTGCCGAGATAGAAGCGTTCGCGGCCCAGCGGTCAATGCAATCAGCGGGATGCGATGGATCCGGCCCGACGCCGGCCTGTTGAGAACCTGGGTGATGAAACCCCGGGGTCCGGCAATCCG
>JBCBKN010000432.1:0-3240 GCA_038521775.1 Pseudomonadota bacterium
CGCCCGCTCCTGCGCCGCCAGATCCCGGTCGAGGCAGGCGCGTTCGGTTGCACGCATCGGGCCGGTGAAGACCAGCCGGCCGGACAGCTGCGGCCCAGTTTCGGCGAGTGCGGTTTCGGACGGCCCTGTTTCGGTCCGCGTGGTTTGGTCGGGCACAGTTGCGGCGGGGGCGGTTTCCGCCCGGGTGCGAAAGCTGTTGCAGCCGGTGCTGCCGGTGACATCGCCATCGGGTCCGAAGACGAGCCGCGCCTCAGCCGTGGTCGGGCCCAGCCGGGTCGCCACGATCAGCCAGGGCTCCTCGGCCAGGGCAGGCAGGGTCTGCGCGAAGGCGGGCAGCGCCATCATGCTCGCGCATAGCATGGTCAGCACGGTCAGCGCGGCGCTTCCCAGGGCGCCATACCATGCATCGCGCGGATTTTGCACAGCCCCGGCGGGGGCCCGGCCCCGGGCGCAATCCTGCGACGTGACATTCATGCGCGGCGTTCCTTTGCGATCGTCCGAGCTGCGCTTGCACCTCTGCGACCTTACCGCCTCTCCATCCTTGGCGCCTCTCCCACCCATACGTCCTTCCCCCCGATACATCCTTCCCCCCGATACATTCTTCCAACGCATGCGCCGGTTCAGCCCGTCGCGCCGCTCGCCTGCCAAAGCGGGCTTGCCGGCCTTCGCGCAGTGTCGCACCCTCTCTCACCATGGAATGGCGCGGCGAGGGGGTTTTGATTGCGCGACGTCGGCATGGCGAATCCGGCGCCATTGTCGAGCTCTTCACCCATGCGCATGGCCGGCATGCGGGGTTCGTGCCCGGCGGTGCGGGGCGGCGGCTTGCCCCGGTGCTTCAGCCCGGCGCGCAACTGGCGGTGACCTGGCGGGCGCGCCTGGCCGAACAGATCGGAACCTTCCGGGTCGAGCCCATGCGCGCCCGGGCCGCGGCGCTTTTCGACGATCCCGCAGGCCTAGCAGCGCTTTCTGCGGTCACGGCGCTGTTGAGCTGGGCTTTGCCCGAGCGGGAGCCGCATTCCGCCCTCTACCACACGACCATCGACCTTTTGGACGGGCTGGGCGGGCCGGCCTGGCCGATGCTTTATGCGCGGTGGGAGCTTGCGCTCCTGCGCGAGCTGGGCTTTGGCCCCGATCTGTCGCGCTGTGCCCTGACCGGGGCGGAACACGGGCTCAGCCATGTCGAGCTCGCCTCGGGCCGCGCCGTGTCGGACCAGGCCGCCAAGGACCTGCCCGCAGCACAGCTTCGCCCCCTGCCCGCGTTTCTCACCGCGGCCGCCGCGGCTGACCCGCCCCGGTTTGGCGCCGGCACCGGTGCAGCCCCGGGCGCAGAGGCCGAGGCGCTGGGCCAGGCCCTCGACCTGACCGGGTATTACCTTGACGCCTGGCTCGGCGCTGCGCTGGAACGGCCCGGGCTGCCCCCGGCGCGCGACAGGTTGCTTGCCCGCCTCATGCGGCGGGGCGGAACACCAGCGCCTCCCCATCCGGCCCGCTGAGGGTCAGCTTTTCATTGGCGACAACCGCCGAACGTGCATCCAGCAACGCTTCGAAAATGCGGTTTTCCAGCCCGCGGCGGTCGCAGGTGGTGTTGCTGGTGGCCATCGCCTCGATCTGAAAATCGGGCGCATCGCCCAGGTAATTGGCGGTCAGGCTGTTGCAGGGCCCTTTGCCCGACACAAACCCGCCGGCAATGCGCAGCACAACCTCGACCGAGCCCACATCCTCGTCGGCAACCGACACCAGGCGCCAGGGCGTGTCGCCCAGCCGGGTGATCGGCGGGGATTCGGGTTCGGGCGGGGCGGCATCGCACCCAGCAAGGACGATCCCCGCGGCAAAGGCCGCAACCATCGGGCGCAGCAGGCGAAATTTCATGAGCGGTCCTCCCGAGACACAGCAGAACCGGCCTAGCCGCAAGCTTTGCCGCCCGCAAGCCTTGCGTTGCGGCCACGCGCCGCAGGAAAGGGACCGGCGCGGCGGCTGCCCGGACCGCTCGGGATTGCCTCAGTTGCGGGCGGTTTCAAGCAGGCGACGCGCGATGACCTGAGCCTGGATTTCAGCCGCGCCCTCGAAGATGTTGAGAATACGGGCATCGCACAGCACCCGGCTGATCGGGTATTCCAGCGCAAAGCCGTTCCCGCCATGGATCTGCAACCCATTATCGGCGCAGGCCCAGGCCACCCGGGCGCCCAAAAGCTTGGCCATGCCCGCCTCCAGATCGCAGCGGCGATCGGCATCTTTTTCGCGGGCCGAGAAATAGGTGAGCTGCCGGGCAAAGGCGATTTCCACCGCCATCATCGCCAGCTTGCCATAGACCCGGGGAAAGGCGATCAGCGATTTGCCGAATTGCTGCCGGTCACGCGCATAGCGCAAGCCCAGGTCCAGCGCGTTTTGCGCCACGCCGATGGCCCGCGCCGCGGTCTGGATCCGCGCGCTCTCAAACGTGGCCATGAGCTGCTTGAAGCCCTGCCCCTCGACCCCGCCCAGAAGGTTCTCGGCCGAGACCTTGAAGCCGTCAAAGCCGAGCTCATACTCCTTCATCCCACGATAGCCCAGCACCTCGATCTCACCGCCGGTCATCCCCTCGGCCGGAAAGGGCTCGGCATCGGTGCCGCGCGGCTTTTCGGCCAGGAACATCGACAGGCCCGCGTAATTGTCGGTCGCAGGGTCGGTGCGGGCCAGCAGGGTCATCACATCGGCGCGCGCGGCATGGGTGATCCATGTCTTGTTGCCGGTGATCACGTACTGCCCGTCTTCCTGCCCGTCTTCGCGCACCGCGCGGGTGCGCAGCGCGCCCAGATCCGAGCCGGTATTGGGCTCGGTGAACACCGCCGTGGGCAGGATCTCGGCCGCGGCGAGCTTGGGCAGCCAATGCGCCTTTTGCGCCGCGGTGCCGCCGCCCAGGATCAGCTCGGCCGCAATCTCGGACCGGGTGCCCAGCGAGCCCACGCCGATATAGCCGCGGCTGAGCTCTTCGGAGACCACGCACATCGCCAGCTTGCCAAGCCCCGCGCCGCCGAACTCCTCGGGGATGGTGAGGCCAAAAACGCCCATCTCGGCCATCTCGGCGATGATCTCCAGCGGGATCAGCTCGTCGCGCAGATGCCAGCCATGGGCATGGGGCGTCACCTTCTCGGCGCAAAAGCGGCGGAACTGGTCGCGGATCATCTCGAACTCATCGTCGAGCCCGGTGGCCCCGAAGGCCGCGGCACCCTCCTGATCGACCAGACATTGGGCCAGCGCCGC
>JBCBKN010000433.1:0-3188 GCA_038521775.1 Pseudomonadota bacterium
ATCGCGATCATGAAAGACGGGGTGATCGTGCAGATCGGCACGCCCGAAGAGATCGTGATGAACCCGGCCGACGAATATGTGCGCGAGTTTGTGCAGGGCATCTCGAAACTCAAACTCGTCAAGGCGCATTCGATCATGGAGCCCTGCGGCGAGTTTCAGCATCAGCCCGCCTTTGCCAGCGCGCCGCGCGCGGATGCCTATGCCGATCTCGACCAGCTTATCGATCTGTCGGTGGCCGCCGACACGCCGGTCGTCATCACCCAGGGTGGTCAGGATGTCGGCATGGTCAGCAAGGCGCGGCTCTTGCGCGGCATTCAGGGGGGCAAGGAATGAGCGATGTGATGATCACGGCCGCCTCGGACATCAAGGTCGACCGGGCGGCGCTCGATGCCTCGATCACCGAATTTGCCGAACGCAATGGCGACTACTACGCCACCCAGTTTCACCGCATCCACGAATCCACGGGGCTGATCCCGGTCAGCTTCAACCTCGCCGCGGCGCTTTTGGGGCCGGTCTGGGCGGCCATGCGCGGCATCTGGGGCTTTTTCTGGGGCTTTTTGCTGCTGGAGATGATCGCCTGGGTGCAGATCGGGCGCGGGGCCTGGGGCGATCTGGGCGGTGATCTGGCCGAGCGCGCCGCGCAGCAGCTTGAGCGCGCGCAGGGCTTTCTGGAGCGCGCGGCCGAAGCGACGCAGGCGGGCGAAGATCCCTCGCGCTTCGAGACCATGGCCGCCAACCTCACCCGCGCGGCCGAGCGCAGCCAGGCGGGGGCGGATGCCGCCGCGGCCGAGGCGACCTCGATCTTGCTTTTCGGGCTGGGCCTCTTGATCGTCTTCAAGCTGGTGCAGGGAATTTGGGCCAACATCGTCTATGAGCGGCAGTATTCGCGCTGGCGGATCGAGCCCGATCTGGTCGAAAACGGGGTCAAGCCGCGCAACCTGGCCTTTGGGATCGCGCTGGTCGTGCTGATCGCGCCGCTGACGATCTATAAATTCACCGTTACCAGCCCGCTGGAAGCGCTCAACGCCTTTCCGGCCGATACCGAGCATTACTCGGCCGCGGCAACCTGGTTGGAGGCACGCATCGACGCGGCCGCCGTTGCCGGCGCCGGCGGGTTTGACAGCATCGTCATCGGCGTGCGCTCGGTGCTCGATGCACTCACGATCGCGCTGATCGGCACGCCCTGGCCAGTGGTCATGCTGGTGATCTGCGTGATCGCCTGGCGCGCGGCCGGCCCGCGGGTCGCCATCTTCACCGCGGCCTGCCTGGCCTATATCGCCTTTCTGGGCTATTGGGAGATTGCGATGGAGACGGTGGCGCTGGTCGGCGCGGCCGTGATCATCTGCGTGGTGATCGGCATCCCGCTGGGGATATGGTTTGGCAAATCGCAACGCGCCTATCGGGTGGCCGAGCCGATCCTCGATCTGATGCAGACCCTGCCGGCTTTCGTCTATCTCATCCCGATCATTGCGTTTTTTGGCACCGGCAACCCGCCGGGGATCCTGGCCACGATCATCTTCGGGATGCCGCCGGTGATCCGGCTGACCGCATTGGGCATGCGCGGCGTGCCCGAAAGCATCAAGGAGGCCGCGGTGGCCTTCGGTGCCTCGCGCCGCCAGCTTCTGCGCGATGTCGAGATCCCGCTCGCGCTGCCCTCGATCATGACCGGGGTCAACCAGACCATTCTGATGTGCCTGTCGATGGTGGTGATCATCTCGCTGATCGGCGGCGGCGGTCTGGGCAAGGTCATCCTTGAGGCGCTGCAATATGCCGCCAAGGGGCCGGGCCTTCTGGGCGGGTTTGCCATTCTCTTCGTGGCCATGGTCATGGACCGGATCGTGCAGGGCGCGTTCCGCCGGGCCGACCAGAAATAGCCAGGATGGCGCGCAGCGAGCAGGGACGTCTGACGCTGCGCGCCATCGAGACCTTCATTGCGGTGGTCGAGGCGGGCTCGTTTGCCGAGGGTGCGCAGCGGCTGGGCGCGGCAACTTCCTCGGTCTCTCAGCAGATCACCAATCTGGAAGCGGCGCTGGGCTCGCGGCTGATCGACCGGTCGGCGCGGCCCTTGGCCCTGACCCCGGCGGGCTTTGTGTTTCAACGCCGCGCGCTTGCGGTTCTCGATGAGGTGGCCCGGGCGCAAACCGAACTGGCCGAGCTTGACCTGACCGCGCTGCCGCAGCTTCGCCTTGCCATCATCGAGGATTTCGACGCCGACATTACCCCGGCGCTTGCCGCGCGGCTGGCCCAGACGCTTCCGGGCTGCAACATCATCGCGCATGCCGGGCCCAGCCACGACATTCTTGCGGCGCTGGAGGCGCGCGATGTGGACCTGGTCGTGGCAGCCGAGCTTGAGACCGCGCCGGACTGGATGGAACAGCACAGGATCCTGCGCGATCCCTATCTGCTGGTCACCGCAAAGGGGCTGGTCCTCGATCCGGCCGAGCCGCTGCGGGCGCTGATGGCCGCGCCGATGATCCGCTTTGCCGCGACCCAGCTGATGGGCCGCCAGATCGAGACGCATCTGCGGCGCCTCAGGCTGGCCCCGACGCGGCAGTTTGAGTTTGAGGCCAACCATTCGGTGATGTCGGCCGTGGCGATGCTGGGCGGTTGGACCATTGTCACCGCCCCCGGCTATCTGCGCGCGCCCCGGTTCCACGACCAGCTCTCGGTGCACCCGTTGCCGTTTCGCAGCTTCTCGCGGACCGTCTCGCTGCATGCGCGGCGCGGGGTGCATGGGGCGCTGCCGGCCAAGGCCGCCGAGATCCTGCGCGATCTCATTGCCCAGCATCTGGTGGTCCCGGCCTTGCGCGACATGCCATGGCTAGAGGGCCGGCTGGACGTTTTGCAAACCGGCGCGGCACAGACGGAGGGCCCGGCGGGCGGCGGGGCCGAACAGATGCTCAAGCTCGTGCGCTGACGGCGCGCCTAGCACCGGCCGAAGGTGGCACGGGTTCTGGCTTCCGCGCTGGTGGATGGGTGGACAATCCCCGCCGCGCTCAATAGGTCTTGCGGCCAGACAGGCCCTGCGCCGGACCCGCCGGTCAGCGCATCGAGCCGATCCAACCCTCCGCTCCCCGAGCCGTTCCCACCGGGCACAGGCCGGAGCACCGACAGACAATGCGAGGATGACGCCATGCAGGATGCACGACAGTTCTACATCAACGGTCGCTGGGTGGCGCCGTTGGAGG
>JBCBKN010000434.1:0-3161 GCA_038521775.1 Pseudomonadota bacterium
CAAATCCGCAGGCCTGGGCATGCGGATTTGGCGAGCTGGGCAAGCATGGCTCGCTCATCAACCCCGAATTCGGGTCGGCCTTTCGCCTGTCCGCGGTGCTGACCGACGCGCCCTTTGCCCTGACGCCACCCCGCGCTTTTGGGATCGACGGGTTCTGCCAGTCCTGCCGGGTCTGCGAGGATGCCTGCCCGCCCGAGGCCATCGCACCGGACAAGCGCAGCGTGCGGGGCGAAGAGAAGTGGTACGTCGATTTCGACCGCTGCATCCCCTATTTCGCCGAGACCTCGGGCTGTGCGATCTGCATCGCGGTCTGCCCCTGGTCACGCCCCGGGGTGGGCCTCAACCTTGCCGCCAAGCTGGCCCGTCGGGCAGAGAGGCGCGCCGACATCTAGGCCAAGCGGCGCGCCCGTTGTGCAAAGACATACGCCTACATGGTCAGGTTCGTCGCTCCGCCATCGATCAGGATGTTCTGACCGACGATAAAGCCCGCATGCTGCGAGCACAGAAACGCGCAGGTGCGGCCGAACTCCTCACGCGTGCCATAGCGGCGGGCGGGGATCGTGGCTTCGCGCAGCGCCCGGGCCTCATCCATGCTGATCCCCTCGCGCGCGGCCACGGGGCCATCGAGCGCCTCGGCCCGGTCGGTGGCGTGGATCCCGGGCAGAAGATTGTTGATGATCACGCCGTTTTCGGCCACCTGCCGCGCGGTCCCGGCAACAAAGCCGGTGAGCCCGGTCCGCGCGCCATTCGAAAGCCCCAGCTGCGGGATCGGGCCGCGCACCGATTGCGAGGTGATGTTGACAACCCGCCCCCAGCCACGATCGCACATCCCCGGCAGGGTCGCGTTCATCAAGAGGATCGGGGTGAGCATATTGGCCTCAAGCGCGGCAAGCCAGGCCTCGCGCCCCCAATCCGACCAGAGCCCCGGCGGCGGGCCGCCCGCATTGGTGACCAGGATGTCGGGCGCCTCGCACGCGCCCAGCAACGCTGAGCGGCCGTTTTCGATGGTGATGTCGGCGGCCACGGCCTCGACCGTCACACCATAGGCCGCGCGGATTGCCGCGGCGGTCTCTTCCAGCGGGCCCGGGCTGCGGGCGTTCAGCACCAGGTTCACCCCCTCGGCGGCCAGCGCCTCGGCACAACCTCGGCCCAGCCCCTTTGAGCTTGCGCCCACGATTGCCCATTTTCCTGCAATGCCCAGATCCATGACCGCCTCCCGTTTTGGTGCTGTGCCCATGCCTAGCGCGGAGTGCGGCAAAGCGACAAGCCGCGCTTGCACCCGGGCGCGGCTTTGGCGAGAACATGTCGTGCAGAAGAGGGGCGCCATGGCCGAACAATCACACCAGACCGCGACCGCTTTGGCGCGGCGTTACGGTCGCCTGGCGCCAACGGGGCCGATGCCCTGGAACGCGCATCTGGATCTGCTGCTGTCCCACCGTTCGGTCCGGGCCTACCGCGACACGCCGCTGCCGCCCGGCACGCTGACGGCGCTGGTCGCGGCGGCGCAATCGGCAGCGACCAGCTCGAACCTGCAGACCTGGTCGGTGATCGCGGTGACCGATGCTGCGCGAAAATCCGCCCTTGCACGGCTGGCCGGTGGGCAAAAGCAGATCGCGGGATGCCCGCTCTTTCTCGTCTGGCTTGCCGATCTGTCGCGCAATGCTCGGCTAGGCGAGGCGGACGGGGTGGAGATGAACGCCCTGCCCTATCTTGAGACCTTTCTGGTCGCCGCGATTGATGCGGCCCTCGCCGCCCAGAACGCGGTTGTGGCGGCCGAGGGGCTGGGCCTTTCCTCCGTCTATATCGGGGCGATGCGCAACCAGCCCGAAGCGGTGGCGGCATTGTTGGAGCTGCCCCCGAACACTATGGCCGTCTTTGGCATGTGCGTGGGATATGCCGATTTGGAGCGGCCCGCCGAGGTCAAACCGCGCCTGCCGCAGGAGGCTGTCCTTTTTCACGAGCGCTATGATGCGAGCCAGGAGCCCGCCCTGCGCGCGGCCCATGACGCGGAGATGGAGGCGTTTTCGGTCGCCCAGGGCATGGAGCGGCAAAGCTGGAGCGCGCGGGTGCTCAGCCGGCTGGGACCGGTCGCGGCCATGGGCGGGCGCGATGGGCTTGGCGACGCGCTGCGCCGGCTTGGCTTTGGGCTGCGGTGAGCCGGGCCGTGCAGCCGCTGGTCGACGAGCTCGATGCTTGGGCCGCGGAGGGGCTTACGGCCACGCTCTGGTGGCGCGACGATGATGCGGTGCGGCTCGACGGTCCGGTCGAGCGGATGCTGGGTCTGGTCGAACGGCATGCCGCACCGGTCTTTGTCGCCACACCCCCGGCCCTGACGGAGACCTCGCTGGCCCGGGCGGTGGCGGATTGCGCCAAAGCCTGTGCGATCCAGCACGGTTATGCCCATGAGAGCCACCGTCGTGCGGCGGGGAAATCGGAGCTGGGCATGGACCGGCCGCTGCCCGTGGTCAGGGAAGAGATTGCAAGCGGTCAGGCGCGCATGGCCGCGCTGTTCGGCCACGACGCACAGCCCATCATGGCCCCGCCCTGGAACCGCATCGATGCTGAGGTCGCGGCCCTTTTGCCTGCCCTGGGCTTTGCCGCGCTGTCGACCCATGAGGGACGCGGCCCCGATCCGGTGCCCGGGCTGCGCCGGCTTGACGGGGTCTGCGATCCGATATCCTGGAAGCGTGGCCGCAGTTTCATTGGCACCGAGGAGATGTGCCGCCGTCTGGCGCGGCATCTTGCGGCCCGCCGCGCCGGTCTGACCGAGATGCCCACCGGTCTTGTCACCCATGTCTGGGCCCAGGATGCGGACGGGTGGGCGGGGCTGGAGGCGGTGCTTGCCCTTGTCGCCGGGCATCCGGCGGGCCGATGGCTCGATGCAGCCGACCTGCTTGCATGACCACTGCAGCGGAACCGACAGTCCGGCCTGCCCGCCGTGCCGATGCCGGCGCTGTGGGCGCGTTTTTGCATGCGCATATGAACGCCAAGATCCCGGCCGAGATCTTTGCTCGCATTCTCGACTATGGGTGGGAGGGTGCGCCGGCGCATCGCGGCTGGCTGGCCGAGGTCGATGGCGCGATCGTGGGCTATCACGGCTCGGTGGGCTCATCGCGCAAGATCGACGGGGTCGCGCGGCCCTGCCGCAGCTTCTCCTCGCG
>JBCBKN010000435.1:0-3160 GCA_038521775.1 Pseudomonadota bacterium
ATCGCGCTTTGCGACAAGCCCCTGCGCGTCGAGCCCGGTGCCCGGCCCGACCAGCGCGGCCAGCGGCTGGCCGGTGAGCTTATGGGCCAGCAGCGTGGCCGCGGAGGTGTTGGCAATGCCCATCTCGCCAAAGGCCACCGCATCACAGCCCGGCGCGGCCCCGATCGCCCGCCCCGCGGCAAGCGCCTCGTCGCGCTGGGCGGCCGTCATTGCCGGGCCGGTGGTGAAATCGGCAGTGCCCGGGGCGATCCGCCGATCGATCAGCCCGTCCATCTCCAGAGGCGGACCCGCCACGCCGGCATCGACCACCGCGATCTCGGCGCCCGTGCTGCGCGCAAACACATTCGCCGCCGCGCCGCCGGCCAGGAAATTGAGCACCATCTGGCGGGTCACCGCCTGCGGATAGGCAGAGACCCCGGCCGCGGCCACGCCATGATCGGCGGCAAAAATGGTCAGCCGGCAGCGCGCCATGTCAGGCGTCAGGCTGCCGGTGACCTGCCCGATCTGCAGGGCCAGCGCCTCGATCCGGCCCAGCGCGCCCAGGGGCTTGGTTTTGCTGTCGATCTTGCGGCGCAGCGCATCGGCCAGCGCAGCCTCGGTCATTTCGGTCATCGGCTCCTCCGGCTGACCGCTTTAGGCGCCTGATCGGGCGAGATCAATCGCGCCTTGCTGCCGCGCGGCGCCGCTGCTAGGCAGAATGCGACGATGCCATTGGGCTGAAAGGGAGAGACGCGCGACCGACCCATCCCGGGGGTTCCGCGGCTCATCGTCGGGCAGCGCCGGTCGTGGCGCTGACGCCGCCCTTTTGCCATGAGAGGGGGCGGCTGTGGAAAAAATCGGTGTGATGCTGTGCGGGCATGGCTCGCGCTCCGAGGCGGCCGTGCGCGAATTTGCCACGCTGGCCACCGCTCTGCCGCCGCTGTTGCCGCCCGATTGGCCGGTCGAATACGGCTATCTGGAATTTGCCAATCCGGTGATCCGCAGCGGGCTCGATGCGCTGCGCGAGGCCGGCTGCGACCGCATCCTGGCCGTGCCGGGCATGCTCTTTGCCGCGATGCATGCCAAAAACGACATCCCCTCGGTGCTGAACGCCTATGACGCCGAGCATGGCATCCGGGTGGAATATGGGCGTGAGCTGGGCATCGACCCGCGCATGCTGGCCGCCGCCGCCGACCGGATTCGCGCCGCGCTGGACGCGGCCCCCGGCGATGTGCCGATGCATGAGACCTGTCTGGTGGTGATCGGCCGCGGCGCCTCGGACCCCGATGCCAATGCCAATGTCGCCAAGATCACCCGGCTGTTGTGGGAGGGGTTGGGCTTTGGCTGGGCCGAAACGGGCTATTCCGGCGTCACCTTCCCCCTGGTCGAGCCTTGTCTGGAGCATGTCGCGCGGCTGGGCTACCGCCGGGTGGTGGTGTTTCCCTATTTCCTCTTTTCGGGCGTGCTGATCGACCGGATCTACGGCTTTACCGATATGGTCGCGGCGCGCACACCTGGGGTGGAGTTCCTTAAGGCGGGCTACCTGGGCGACCATCCGCAGGTGCTCGCCACCTTTGCCGAGCGGGTGACGGAGATCATCGGCGGTCCGCCGGCGATGAATTGCGCGATGTGCAAATACCGCACCCAGGTGCTGGGCTTTGAGGCCGAGGTCGGCATGCCGCAGGAGAGCCACCACCATCATGTCGAGGGGCAGGGGGCGAGCGCGCCGGGCTCGAATGTCGCCGAATGCCAGCTCTGCGAGACCTTTTGCACGGGGGTGTGCCGGCTGGAGCGCGATGCGGATCATGCGCATCATCACGCGCATGGGCATCATCACGGGCACACGCATGGGGATGGGCATGATCACGGGCATGATCACGGGCACCACCACCCGCCCTATCCGCATGCGGACCATCCGCTGGGCCCGGAAAGCGTGCGCAAGCATCTGAAGGGCTGAGCGGGTGGATGGCGCCCCCGCCCGGCAACGGCTGTTTGACGGCTATATGGCCGTCGACTGGTCGGCCGCCTCGGTGCCGCGCCGGGGGGCCGACAGCATCTGGATCGCCGCCACCGGCTGGGGCGGGGCCGACATCCTGGAAAACCCCGCCACCCGGGCCGAGGCCGAAACCCGCATCCGCGCCATCCTCGATGAGGCCAGCGCCCAGGGCCTGCGCATGCTCTGCGGGTTCGACTTTCCCTTTGGCTATCCCGCCGGCACCGCACGGGCCCTTACCGGGCAGGATGACTGGCGCGCGCTTTGGGCCCTGATCGAAGCAGGGATCGAGGAAGGCCCGGCCAATGCCAACAACCGCTTTGAGGTCGCCGCCCGGCTCAATGCGGCCTTTCCGGGCGCGGGGCCCTTCTGGGGCAACGGGCTCAAGCGCGACATCCCCGGCCTGCCGCGCAAGAAACCGGGCGGCTGGGGCGCGACCCTGCCGGCCAATGCCCGGGCCGCCGAACGCGCCGTGCCCCGCGCACAGGAGGTCTGGAAGCTGAGCGGCGCCGGCTCGGTCGGCGGGCAGGCGCTCACCGGGATTGCGGCGCTGGAGCGGGTGCGCCAGGCAACGGGGGCGCGCATCTGGCCCTTTGAGCCGCTGGGCGAGACGCCGGATGCCCGCCATGTGATCGCTGAGATCTACCCCTCGCTGCTCGACCCCGACCCGGCCCAGCCGGTCAAGGATGCAGGGCAGGTGCAGGCCGTCATCACCACGCTTTCCCGGCTCGACCGCGCGGGACGGCTGGCGGCCCATCTCGCGGCGCCCGCGGCGATGGCCCCGGAGGTGATGCGCGAGGAGGCTGCGATCCTGGGCATGGACGACCCGGCCGGGTTTCGCCGCAGCTGGGAGACCGATCCAGCCCGCATCTATGCCGAGAGCTTTCGGATCATCGCCCAGGAGGCCGATCTGTCGCGCCTGCCGCCCGCGGCCCAACCCATGGCGATCCGGCTGATCCATGCCTGCGGGATGCCCGAGATTGCCGCGGATCTGCGCCTGTCGCCCGGGGCCATCGCCGCGGGGCAGGCCGCCCTGGCCGAAGGTGCGCCGATCCTCTGCGATGCCGAGATGGTGGCGCGCGGCATCATCGCCCGCGCCCTGCCGGGCCCGGCCCCGCTGGTCACGCTCAACGACCCCACGGTGCCCGCCATGGCGCGCAGCCTTGGCACCACCCGTTCGGCCGCCGC
>JBCBKN010000436.1:0-3141 GCA_038521775.1 Pseudomonadota bacterium
GAGCGGCATTTCGACCGGCTCGAACAGCTTTTTGCCGCCGAGCGCTGGAAGATCGTGGAGAGTTTCCGCAGCGCCCTGCGCGAGACCGCGGCGGACCAAGAGGCCAGCATGAGGGGCAATCGCAACACCCAGATCCGCGTGCTCGACATCCCCGCCCTGTTGCGCAAGGCGCCGCCCGATGTCATGGGCGGGCCCGCCGACCGCGCCACCGGCCAGGGGTTTTTCTAGGCCGGCAGCCTTCGCTCACCCCCAACCTCGCTCAACCCCAGCCGCGCGCACGCGGCCGGGCAGACAGTTCACGTGGTCGGGCGGTTCACGTGGTCGCGCCGTTCACATGGTTGCTCGGCCCGCTAGGCCGCGGGCATCGCCGTTTCGGCAAGCCGGACGTAAAGGCTCGACCCCACCGGGATCGCCTCATCGTTGAAATCATATTCCGGGTGATGCACCCCGGCCGTGTCGCCCTGGCCCAGGAACACATAGGCACCCGGCCGCGCCTCCAGCATATAGGAGAAATCCTCGCCCCCCATCACCGGCAGAACCTCGGTGTCGACATTGGCCTCGCCCGCCACCTCGCGCGCCACCCCGGCGGCAAACTCGGTCTGCGCGACATGGTTGACCGTCACCGGATAGCCGCGATTGTAGACCAGCTCGGCCGTGCAGCCATGGGCCGCGGCGATGCCGGCGGCCACCTCGCCCATCCGCCGCTCGGCCATGTCGCGGGTCTCGGCCTTCAGCGTGCGCACCGTGCCCGAGATCACCGCCTCCTGCGGGATGACGTTATGCGCGGTGCCGGCATGAAACTTGGTCACCGAGATGACCAGATTGTCGAGCGGATCAAGATTGCGCGAGGCGATGTGCTGCAGCGCTGAGACCAGCGCCGAGGCGGCCACGATCGGGTCCAGCCCCTCATGCGGTTTCGCGGCATGCGCGCCATAGCCCTTGATGGTGATGTCATAGGTGTCGGCCGCGGCCATCAGCGGCCCGGGCCGCATCTTCACCGTGCCCACCGGCGCGCCGGGCCAATTGTGCATGCCGTAGACCTCGGTGACGCCGAACCGCTCCATCATGCCCTCATCGACCATGACCTTGCCGCCGCCGCCACCCTCCTCGGCCGGCTGAAAGATCACCACCGTGGTGCCGTCGAAATTCCGCGTCTCGGCCAGGTATTTCGCAGCCCCCAGCAGCATCGCGGTGTGCCCGTCATGGCCGCAGGCATGCATCACGCCGGGGTTTTGCGACTTGTAGGGCAGATCCCGCACCTCCTGGATGGGCAGCGCATCCATATCCGCGCGCAGCCCCACCACCTTGCCCGAACTTGCGTTGCGCCCCTTGATCACCCCGACCACGCCGGTCTGGGCAATGCCGGTGACCACCTCGTCACAGCCGAACTCGCGCAGCTTTTCGGCCACGAACGCCCCGGTCTTGACCGTGTCGAACAAAAGCTCCGGATTGGCATGGATATGGCGCCGCCATTCGGTGATCTCGGGGTGAAACTCGGCAATTCGGTTGATGACCGGCATCGGGGCGTCCTTTGTTCTGGAGGGTCCCCTCATCAAATAGTCG
Organism: Pseudomonadota bacterium; assembly: GCA_038521775.1. Classification (GTDB taxonomy): domain Bacteria; phylum Pseudomonadota; class Alphaproteobacteria; order Rhodobacterales; family Rhodobacteraceae; genus J013. The sequence continues at coordinate 1,564 of JBCBKN010000436.1, forward strand.
CGCCTCGGCAGGGTCAAGCGCGATTGCCCCGCCGCGGCCCTCCGCCTAGGCTGCCGACATGACCGCACCGCCCCGCGCCCAGCCCGCCGCCCAGCCCGCCGCCCAGCCCGGCGCCCAGCCCGCCGCCCGACCTGCATCCGACGCGCCCGGCGCCCTGCCCGCACCCGAAGCATCAGATGCCCTTGTGCACGACCCGACGGGCGGGATGCCGCGGCTCTTGGAGATCATGCGCCGCCTGCGCGACCCCCAGACCGGCTGCCCCTGGGACATCGAACAGGATTTCGCCTCCATCGCGCCCTACACCATCGAAGAGGCCTATGAGGTGGCCGATGCCATCGCCCGCGAGGCCTGGGAGGAGCTGCCGGGCGAGCTTGGCGATCTCCTCCTGCAGGTGGTCTATTTCGCCCAGATGGCCGATGAGAGCGGGCGGTTCGGCTTTGACGACATCGTCACCGGCATCGCCGACAAAATGATCCGCCGCCACCCGCATGTCTTTGGCAGCGACAGCCGCGACAAGACCGCCGATCAGCAGACCCGCGATTGGGAAACCCAGAAGGCCGCCGAGCGCGGTGCGGCCGGCACGGGGCGCACGCTCGACGGGGTGGCGCTGAACCTGCCGGCGCTGACCCGCGCGCTGAAGCTGCAGCGCCGCGCGGCCCGCGTCGGCTTTGACTGGGTCGAGATCGACCAGGTGCTGGCCAAGCTGACCGAGGAGGCGGGCGAGCTGGCCGAGGCCCGCGCCACCGCCGATGCCGATGCGCTGGAGGATGAGTTCGGCGATCTGCTCTTCGTGATGGTCAATCTGGGCCGGCATCTGGGGGTCGATCCGGAAACCGCGCTGCGTCGGACCAATGCCAAATTCACCCGCCGGTTCGAGGCGATCGAGGATGCGCTGGCCAGCCAGGGCCGCGGCCCGGCCGATGCCACGCTGGCCGAGATGGATGCGCTCTGGGATGCGGCCAAGGCCGCCGAACGGTCGGACCCCGCCGCCGGCTGAACCCCGGGCCACCCCCCCGCTCAGGTCTTGCGCAGCGCCGGCCGGACCAAAAGCGCGATCATCACGCCCAGCCCAAAGGGCAGCCGGTCCTTGCGCGCCGCAAGCTGGGCCAGGGTCAGCCACCGCCGGATCACCGCCCGATCCGTCAACAGGATGACCGCGCGAAAAAGCATGCGCGAGAGGTATGGCCCAGCCTCGCGCCGGGCAAGCGGGCGGCGGCCGATTTGGTCAGCCCTGTGGCAGCGCCCGCCCCTCGGCAAAAACCTGGCGCCAGTCCAGAATGCGCACCGAACGGCGCAGCCCGGTTGGCCAGAACGGATCGGCCTCGACCAGGCGCCGCACCACCGCCGCATCCCCGGCCGTTACATTCCAAAGCCCGCCCGCCGGCGTTCCGGGCGCGGGATGAGGCCCGGCGCCAAGACCGGCCGCGGCAACAAGCGGGCCGGCGGCGGAAATCACATCCGCATGGGCCTGCAAAAACGCCAGATGCGCCGGCATATGCGCGGCGCGCTGGTCGGCGCGCTCCGGCGCATCCTCGAAGAAAACGGCAAATGGCATGGGCATCCTCCTTGGGTCGACCC
>JBCBKN010000437.1:0-3141 GCA_038521775.1 Pseudomonadota bacterium
CACCCGCCTCATCTCGTAACTCCTGAAAATTTGAGATATTGCCTAACAAAACTTTAGCGCCGAACTGGATAAGACGCAAACGCTCCGTGCGGGCTTGGGCAAGGCTCCGTGCAGGGCTCCGTGCGGGGCTCCGTGCGGGGCTCGGGCGCATAGGATGCGCAAATCGGCTCCTGCGCGGGTCGTGCAATAGGTTGGACACCTGCGGCGGCAAGAAACGGCAGAGTGAGGTATGACGCATCTTGAAATGCTTCTCGCAGCGCTGCTGCTTGACGCAATCGTAGGCGACCCGAAACGGGTCTGGTCGCGAATTCCACATCCCGTGGTGCTGATCAGCCGGTTTGTGCGGCGGCTCGACACGCGGTTCAATCGCGGCGCGCGGCGGCGGCTGAAGGGGGGCGTTTCCGTCGCCGTGCTGGCGTTGTGCGCAGTGCTGGCGGCCTGGCTGATCTCGCTGGTGCCGGATTTCGGCGTGCTGGAGATGCTCGGGGCGGCCATTCTGCTGGCGTTTCGCGATCTGACCGGGCGGATGGTGGCGCTGCGGCGGGCGCTCGCACAGCCCGAAGGCGGGTTGGAACAGGCGCGCCAGCTCCTCAGCCGGATCGACAGCCGCGACACGGTCGCGCTCAGTGAAAGCGGCGTTGTGCGCGCAACGATCGAAGGCGGCGCGGCGGGGTTTCTCGACGGGCTGGTTGCCCCGGCGCTGTGGTTCCTGGTGCTTGGCTTGCCCGGCCTGGTCGCCTACCGCGTGATCACTGTGGCCGACAGCCTGATCGGGCATGAGGATGAGCAGTATTTCGAATTCGGCCGGGTCACGGCCCGCGCGGCCCATTACCTCGGTTGGCTCCCGGCCCGCCTGGCCGGAACGCTGCTTGCCATTGCGGCCTTTCGCCAATCGGCCGGTGACGTCATGGTCTCGGATGCCAGCCTGCATGTGACCCCCAATGCCGGCTGGCCCGAGGCTGCGATGGCCGGCGGGCTGCGCATCTCGACCTCGGGCCCGCGCAGCTATGATGGCGAGGTCACCGACGATCCCTGGATCAACGCACGCGCCCGGCGGAAGCTGGAGCTGCGCGATCTGCGCCGCGCGATCCGTCTGTTGTGGCGCGGCTGGCTGCTGCTGATCCTGTTGCTGGCCGGGGCCGAGGCTGTGCTGTGGGAGCTTGCCCAAACCGCCTGACCCCCGCTTTCGGGGGCAGCTTATTCCGCCGGGCAGGTTCGCGAGGCAAGCTCCGCCCGTGCGGGATCGCGAAGGCGCAGGCTGAGCCGGATCGGCCGGCGCGACACCGTCGCCGGTGCGCGGTGCAGGCCGGGGGGGTGCGTTTGGTCGCGGCGGAGCTGCGCTGCCTCGTCGGGCGGCGCCGGACGGATCCGCTGTGGCGGCGGAAACGCGATCTGCGGCATTGGCAGCGGAACCGGCCGTTCGCCCGGCTCGACCAAGCGGCGGGGGCCAGGCCGGTCGCGCAGCGGCAGCGGGTCGGGCGCCACGGGCACACTGGTCAGCCCCGCACGCGGGCGCCGGATGTCGGGCGGGTCGTTTGCCGGCCGGCGCGACGGGGTCGGCCGCACCAGGCCGCGCGTGCCCGGCATGGCCGTGGCCAGCGCGGTCACATGAAGGCGCCCTGAGGGAAGATACCAAACCGCCTCCACCCCACCCAGGGGGGTCACACAGAGCCGCGCCTCAACCCCATAGGCCGCCCGCAGGCCATGCAGGACCGCCGCTGCATCCAGCCCACGGCTTTGCGGTTGAAAGAGAAGCTGGCGCAGCGCCCCCTCGGGCCCGGCCTGCAGCCAAACCCGCCAACGCGTCCCGAAAGCCTCGATATCGCGGGCCATGAACGAGGCTTGCAGCCCGCTGCCATAGCGCCGCGCGGGCGTCACCGGCGTCAGCTGCGCCCCGGCAAGGGGGCCGGGCCGGTCAACAAGGGTTTCCGCGGGCAATCCCCAGCCTGGCTCGGTCGGCAGATCCGACCGGGCCGCGGCGGCGATCAGGCACAGGCCAAGGGCGAGCCAGACATGCATGGCCCTGATCTGGGCATGGCTTACCAAAATTTCATCCTGTCCGGGTCAGATCGCGCCGCGCCACTCACGCGCCACTCAAAGGAGCCTGCCATGCATCGCCGCCTTGCCGGCCTGCTGACCCTCTCAGCCCTCCTGCTCGCCGCCTGCACGGGCCCCTATCCCAGCGATATCCTCCGCGATCCGGTGCTGGGCAGCTATCCGCAGCCGGCCATCACCTATCTGGTCTTCGACCCGGCGCAGGGGTTTCGGGTTGAGCATTTTGGGGCGGGCGGCGAGGCTCAGCTCTGGGCGCCGGGTGCCGCGGTTCTGCATGGACGCTGGCGCCTGGTTGACCGGCACCGGATCCGCGAGATGGGGCTTTACATGCGCCGCGCCGGAGAGGAGCTGTGCCTTTACTTTGGCCAGCGGCATCAGGGCGCGTTGAGCGACGCCGATTGGGATTGCCGCCCGCGCCTGCGCACCGCGGATGCCGCGGTGGCGATGCTGCGGGGCGATGTGTTCGGGTTGGCCAACCGTCGCGACCCGCCCTTTCCGCTGGAGCGGTGCCGCCCGCCGCCGGTGTTCGATCTTGTCGTGGCGGTCGGCTGCTGATGCGGCTGGACCGCGCCTAGCCGGGATAGACGCAGCCGAACGGGTCCTGGGCCGCGCCGATCGCCAAAAAGGTCGCGAAGGCCGGATCTTCGCGCTTGGCCTCAAAGGCATCGATGAGCGCCTTGAGCTGCACGCCACCGAGCGTGCGCTGATCCGGGCTCGTCGCGTCAGCTTGCAACAGATCCATCAGCCCGCGGCGGGTGGTGTAGTAGGCCTCAAGCCAGTTCAAAAGCGCAAAGAAGGCCGCGGGCTCGGTCTCGCCCAGGGCCTGGGCAAAGCGCGGCGGTTGCGCATCGAAGGTCTCGATCAGGCAGGCGGTGTGAATGGCCGTGATCTCTGCCAGCCGCGGGAAGGCGGCCGCCTGGCGCACAGCCTCCGGGTCGCGGCGGCGAAACGTGCGGATCTGCATGCCCAGCCCGCCTTCGGTCTCCACCCGCAGCCGCGTGCCATCCGGCGTCACCATCACCCGGCTGCCGAACAGGGCGAAATGGGTCAGCATTGCCCGGTGCGCCAGATCCATATCGCGCCGGG
>JBCBKN010000438.1:0-3138 GCA_038521775.1 Pseudomonadota bacterium
AACAACCGCAACCCGCTGCTGACCATCGATATCGGGGTGGACGGTCTGAAGACCGGACATACCGAGGAGGCGGGCTACGGGCTTGTCGCCTCGGCGCTGCGCAAGGAGCGGCGGGTGGTGCTGATGATCACCGGGCTCGACAGCAAGCGCCAGCGCGCCGAGGAAAGCGAGCGGCTGATCGAATGGGGGTTTCGCGAGTTTCGCAACGCGCAGCTCTTTGCCGCGGGCGACCGTGTGGCCGATGCCGAGGTCTGGCTGGGCGACACCGCGCGCGTGCCGCTGGTGACCGCGGCCGACGTGTCGGTCACCCTGCCCTTCGACGCAGCGGCGCCCAGCCGCATGCGGGCGGTTTACGATGGGCCCATCGAAGCGCCGATCGAGGAAGGCGCGCAGATTGCCAGCCTGGTTATCGAAACCGAGGGCCTGCCCCCGGTGACCGTGCCGCTGCTTGCCGGGCGGACCGTGGCGCGCGGCGGCTATGTCACCCGGGTTCAGGCGGCGGCAAGCACGCTTCTCGACCGGCTGGCCGCGCAGTTCTGAGGCGGCGGCGCGGGTGTGTTCATCAGTTTCGAGGGCATCGACGGTTCGGGCAAGACCACGCAGCTGCGCCGTCTGGCACACACGCTGCGCGCCGAGGGGCGCGAGGTGGTCGAAACGCGCGAGCCCGGCGGATCGCCGGGCGCCGAGGAGATCCGCCGCCTGCTGGTCGAGGGGGCGCCGGGGCGCTGGTCGCCCGAAACCGAGATCCTGCTCTTTACCGCGGCGCGGCGCGACCATCTGGAGCGCACCGTCCAACCCGCGCTCGACCGCGGCGCCATCGTTCTGACCGACCGGTTCGCCGATTCCACCCGCGCCTATCAGGGCGCGGCGCGGGGCGATCTGCGCGGCCTGGTCGATCGGCTGCATGCGCTGATGATCGGGATCGAACCCGACCTCACCCTGATCCTGGACGCCGAGCCGCGCGCCGCGCTGGCCCGCGGTCTGGGCCGGGGCGGTGCCGAGACACGGTTTGAGGATATGGGGCTTGCGTTTCAGACCCGGCTGCGCGAGGCCTATCGCCAGCTTGCCGGCGCGCTGCCAAGATGCGTGCTACTCGATGCCTCGATGCGCCAGGAGGAGGTCGCCGCGGCCGTGCATCAGGAGGTCCAACGCGCCCTGGCCGGGCGAGGATGAGCGTGACGCCGACATGACCCAGGCGCCCGAGCCCGATAGTGCGCCCGGCACCGAGCCCGTCAATGAGCCTGATCGTGTGCCGGGCGCGCCCCATCCGCGCGAAACTGTGGAGCTTTTCGGGCAGGCGGCGGCCGAGGCCGCGTTTCTGGCCGCCAAGACGGCCGGCCGGCTGCACCATGCCTGGTTGCTGACCGGTCCCCGCGGCATCGGCAAGGCGACGCTGGCCTGGCGCATCGCCCGGCATCTGATCGCCGATGCAGGGGCGGGACCCGGTCTTTTTGACCCCGCCGAGGCGGCCGCAACCCTCTCCATGCCGCCCGATCACCCGGTGTTCCGGCGCTGCGCGGCGCTCTCCGACCCCCGTCTGGCCCTCGTGCGGCGGGGCCATGACGAGCGCACCGGCCGGCTGCGCGGCGAGATCACGGTTGCCGAAATCCGCAATCTGCGCGGCGCGCTGCAGCTCTCGGCCCCCGATGGCGGCTGGCGCGCGGTGATCATCGATGCGGCCGACGAGATGAACGGCGCGGCGGCCAATGCGCTGCTGAAGTTTCTGGAAGAACCTCCGGCCCAGGTGGTGTTTGTGCTGGTCAGCCACCAGCCCGCGCGTCTCCTGCCGACGATCCGCTCACGCTGCCGGGCGCTGCGGCTGCACCCGCTTGCCGCCGAGGCGATGGGCGCGGCCCTGACCCAGGCCGGCGCGCATCTCGCGGCGGGCGAGCACACGGCGCTGGCCAGCCTGGCCGAGGGGTCGGTGGGCGATGCCTTGCGCCTGGCCGATGCGGGCGGGGCGGAGCTTTATGCTCAGCTTGTTGGGCTCCTGGCCGGGCTGCCGGTGCTGGACCGGCGCGCGCTCACCGGCTTTGCCGAAAGCCTGGGCGGGCGCGGCACGGAGGCAAGGCGCGAGACGGCCGAGCGGCTGGTGGCGCTGGCGCTCGGCCGGCTGGCGCGTGCCGCGGCGACCGGGCGCCTGCCTGGCACGGCCGCACCAGGCGAGGCAGCAGCTGGGGCAACTGGGGAGGCCGCACCAGGCGAGGCCGCCCTTGCCGCACGGTTTCAGGCCCAGCCCGCCGGTGCCCGGATGCTGGCCGAGGCCGCCCAGCGCAGCCCGGCGCGGCTGGCCCAGGCCCGGGCGGTCAATCTTGACCCCGCGCAGGCGATGCTCGATACCTTGCTCGAGCTTGAGCAAACCGCCCGGCAGCTTTTGCCGACAGCCTGAAGATCCGGACCATGACCGTGCCCGCGCCGCCCCCGAATGCGCCATCCTCAAGCGCGCCGCCCCCGAATGCGCCTTCTTCGCTGGTCGACAGCCATTGCCATCTCGATTTTCCCCAGCTTGCCGAAGATCTCGACGGTGTGCTGGCCCGGGCCCGGGCCGCGGGCGTCACGCGCATGGTGACGATCTGCACCCGGCTGGACCGCGAACCGGCCGTGCGTGCCCTGGCCGAGGCGCATGAGGGCGTCTATTACGCCGCCGGCAGCCATCCGATGCATGTGACCGAGGCACCGCTGGCCCGCATCGACGACCTGGTGGCCCTTGCCGCGCATCCCAAATATGTGGGCATCGGGGAAACCGGGCTCGACTATCACTACACCGCCGAGAGCGCTGCGATCCAAAAGGAGAGCCTGGCGATCCATATCGAGGCGGCGCGCGAGACCGGGCTGCCCCTGATCATCCATGCCCGCGATGCCGATGCCGATATGGCCCGGATCCTGACGGACGCACATCGCGCAGGCGCGTTTGGCTGCGTGATGCACTGCTTTTCCTCCGGGCCGGACCTCGCGCGCGCGGCGCTGGAGCTGGGGTTCTACCTCTCGATGTCGGGCATTGCGACCTTTCCCAAAAGCACCGCCCTGCGCGAGATCTTTGCCGCCGCCCCGGTCGAGCGGATCCTGGTGGAAACCGACGCGCCCTATCTGGCACCGCCGCCCCATCGCGGGCGGCGCAACGAGCCGGCCTATGTCGCC
>JBCBKN010000439.1:0-3137 GCA_038521775.1 Pseudomonadota bacterium
GAGGAGGCGTTCGGCCAGCCCCCGGCCGGCGACAGCCTGTTCCTGCCGCCGAAGGAACGGGCGAGGGTCTTCCTGACCGCACGGCGATTGCCGGTGACCGGCTGGCCCGTCGATCTGGCACGGCATTTTTGCAATCGGCGGCCGCCATCGGCATTCCAGACCCGCTGGTTCGATGCGGATCGGGGTCTGTGCCACGAAGCCCACTGGGCGGGCTATGCGGGCTATACGCTTTGCACGGCGCGCGATGGGCTGCTGGTCTGCATCTTCGGCTTCGACTTCATCGAGAATGCGCGGCTGCGCCGAACTCTGGGCGATCTGCTGACCCCGCCCGGCGGCTCGGTGCAGGTGCGGCTGGACGCGGCCGCCAAGGCGGGCCTGCGCGACACGCTGCACGCGGTGCTCGCCTCACTGCGGCCAACGACGACCGATCCTGCGAAATAGGGGGCCGGACGGGCGCGCGGCACTCCTGCCACCCCGGGCCCGCACCCCGCCCCCGCAACATGCCCGATGGGCCGGCTCAGAACGCATCCTTGCGCGACACGGTCGGGCCAAAGATCGGTCGCATCGCGTCGGTATCGGCATAGTTCGGCAGATCGGCCATCGCTGCCTGGCCCTGTTCCGACCCCAGCGCCGCGTCATGCGCCTCGCGGCTGTCGAATTCCAAAAGCGCCATGCCGTCGAAAAGCTGGTCCTGCCCGTCGATGGGCGGGCAGTCGACATAGCGATAGCTGCGCAGGCCCGGCAGCGCGTGGGCCAAGGGGACATGCGTTTGAGCCTGATGCTTGCTGTAATCCTCATAGGACATGCCAGCCTTGCGCTTTACCAAATAAGCCGCTGAGAACATTTCACTTTCCTCCTTGCCACCACCGAGGCGCCAATCGCGCCATCGCGGGTGATGATTGGCAGGACGGCCGGGCTGGGGTAAGGTTCGCGACAGACGAAACCGGGCAGATCCGGACAGGCGCTGATGCGGAGGCTGGCATGGATGGAAGCACCGAATGGCCGGTCGACGATGCCGATTTGGCATCCCTTCCCACCCATGTGGTGGCGATCCTCGCCGCGCCGCAGGTGAGCCTGAGCGGCGCGTTTTCCTTCTATGACGATTTTCGGGCCATTGGGCGGTTTCCCGGATGCGTGGTGCCGCGCTGTCGGTTCGACCCAAGGCTGGTCACCTTCTCGGACGCGCCCGAGCGCACCCTGACCGGGACGACAATCCACCCGCATTGCGGGTTGGACGGGGTGGCCGATGCGGAGATCGTGATCATTCCGCCGCTGCTTGACGATGGCAGCTTTCTCACCCCGGCGGGCAGCCCGATCTATCCCGAGCGGATCAGCGCCTATCTGCGCGACCGGCACGCGGCCGGGGCAACGATTGCCGGCCCTTGCACCGGCGCCTTTGTGGTGGCCGAGGCGGGTCTGCTCGATGGCCGCGAGGCGACCACGCATTGGTTTTACGAGACCGCGTTCCGCAAACGCCATCCGAAGGTCGAGGTGGTCAGCCGCGGCACGCTTGTGGCCAGCGGCCCGGGTGCGCGCCTGATCAGCGGCGGGGCCAGCGTCTATCCCTCAGAGGTGAGCCTGAGCCTGATCGCAGCCTTTGCCGGTCTGGCCGCCGCCCAGCAATTCGCGCATCTCTTCGGGCGGTACTGGCGGGGCGATCTCGACGCGCTTTATCAAAAGGCCGGGCACCCGCCCCCCGAACTCGACGATGGCGCGGTGGCGGTGGCCTGCGCCTGGATCGATGCGCATCTCGACACGCCCGGGCTGGTGCAGGCCGCGGCGGCAGCGGCTCTGTTGACCGAGCGCACCCTGACCCGCCGGTTTCAGCGCGCCCTGGGCCTGTCGCCGGGCCAATGGATTGCCAAGCAGCGCATCGCGCGGGCGCAGACCCTGCTTGAGACCACGCGACTGCCGGTCGAGGAGGTCGGCGTGCGGGTCGGCTATGCCGAGGCGGCGGGCTTTCGCCGCGCGTTTCGCCGTGCCACCGGGCTGACCCCGTCCGAACATCGGCGGCGGTTCAAGCTGCCGCCCACGCCTGCGCGGTTGCAGCCCCTTGTGCCGCTGGATTAGCCGCGCCCGGCGCGTGCTGCCTGCCTGTCGCTAACCGGCCGCCGCGCGGGCCTTGCGCCGCTGCACCGAATTGAAATCGGTGCGAAACACATAATCCCAAAACGGCCAGAACAGCCCGAAATTGCTCTCATCATCGCGGTAATGGTGCAGCATGTGATGGCGCTTTTGAATGGCCAGGATCCGGTTTGTCATCGGCATCTGATGGGTGCCGAAATGGACATATTCCTGGATCATGTAGTTCAGCCCGCCCACGCCGATCGCCACCAGACAAAACGCGGTGGGATAGAACGGCCAGGCGATCGACGACGCCGACAGCACGAGCGCAAAGGCCACAATCGGCCACTGATTGCCGTTGATCGAGCCGCCATATTCCGACGGGTTGTGGTGATGCCCGATATGCTTGCGCGCCAGATCGCCGGTGAGCATCCGCAAAACGCGGTTCCGCGGCTCCCAATGATAAACCCAGCGATGGGCGCAATACTCAATCAGGCTGTAGCCCAGAACCCCGGTGACAATTGCCAGCAGCACCGCCCAGAGCGACAGGCCCAGCCATCCGGCCACCGCAAAATGCAGCGCGGCAAAGGGCACCCAGATCAGGAAGAGCTTGCGGGTCTTGGGATAGACCAGCAGGTCGCGCATCCCACGGCTGCGCGTGTTCTGATCCGGCCCGGACCTGGCCGCCGCCCGCGAGGCCGTGCCCGCGGCTGGCGGCGTTCCCTCTCGGGCTTTGGGTGCGGGTCCGGTGGTCATTGTCACGGCCTGTTCGCGATCATCCTACGGGATGTTCTAGCGCAGCCCGGCGCGCTGTCACCAGACCCGGACCCCGGGCAAATTGCCCCGTCACACCGGGGATTTGCGCTTTGCGCAGTCCATCGCCCTCCTCTCCCTTGCCTTTCCGCGTCCGGCTGACGCATCTTCGCCCCGCGGCCTCCCATGCAGGGGCCGCCCCGCACAAAGGGTTGAGCGACGAGGAATGGGAGCGCGGCATGGCCGGAGAGAAAGACACGTTCGAAGTGTATCAGGACAAGCGTGGCGAGTGGCGCTGGCGCCGCAAGGCCTCAAACGGC
>JBCBKN010000440.1:0-3129 GCA_038521775.1 Pseudomonadota bacterium
CGAATACGTCACCGGCCATGTGCTGCGCCACCATCTGGGCATGGACGCCCATATCCTCAATCCGACCCATGCCTGGGAGGAACGCAGCGTGCCGCTGGCCCGCGAGCGCCCGGTGGGCATTCTGGGTCTGGGCGAACTGGGCACGGCCTGCGCCCAGGCCTTGCGGGCGCTCAACTTCCCGGTGACGGGCTGGAGCCGGCGGCCGCGGGACCTCGCTGGCGTGACCTGCCATGCCGGCGATGACGGGCTGGCGGCAACCCTGTCGGTGTCGCAGATCCTGGTGCTCTTGCTGCCCGACACGCCAGCGACGACCAATATTCTTAATGCCGCGCGCCTCGCCCAGCTGCCGCAGGGCGCGGTGCTGATCAATCCCGGCCGCGGGCCGCTGATCGAGGATGCAGCTTTGCTGGCCGCGCTCGATACCGGTCAGCTCGGCCATGCGACGCTCGATGTGTTTCGCGAGGAACCGCTGCCGGCGGGCCATCCCTTCTGGGCCCATCCGAAAATCACCGTCACGCCGCATATTGCCGCCGACACCCGTGCGGTCACCGCGGCCGGGGTGATTGTCGAGAACATCAGGCGCGATCAGGCGGGCGCGCCGCTCCTGCATCTGGTCGATCGGGAGGCGGGGTATTGACACAAGGCACCGCAAACACCGTCAGGCCCGGGCCGCGCAACCTCATCACCGATGTGCCGGGTCTGCTTGTGGGCAATGCCGAGGCGCCGGACATGGCCTCGGGTACCACCGTTGTGCTGCCAGAAACGCCGGCGACGGCAGCGGTCGACATCAGGGGCGGCGCCCCCGGCACGCGCGAGAGCGAGGTGCTGGGCCCCGCCTCGCTGAACGAGCTGGCCCATGGCGTGGTGCTGTCGGGCGGCTCGGCCTATGGGCTGGCCGCGGCCGATGGGGTGATGGAATGGCTGCGCGACCGGCGGCGCGGGCTCGCGCTCGGCCCGCATCTGGTGCCCATCGTTCCAGCCGCAATCATCTTTGACCTTCCGCATGGCATGGACCCGTCATCGGCAGGCATCGCCCTGCCCTATCGCGGTTTGGGAACGGCCGCGGCCGAGGCTGCCGGGCGCGACTTCCAGCTCGGCTCGGTCGGGGCGGGGCTGGGCGCGACCACGGCCACGGTCAAGGGCGGGCTGGGCAGCGCCTCGGCGATATGGGAAAGCCCCGCGGGGCCCATCACGGTTGGGGCGATCGCGGTCGTCAATCCGCTTGGCTCGGTGCTCATGCCGGGGACCCAGGCGTTCTTTGCCGCCCCGTTCGAACTGGCCGCCGAGTTTGGCGGCGTGGCCATGCCCAAAGAGGCGCCCAGCCCTCAGGAGGTGCCGTCAAAACGCGCCGCCGCACTGGCTGCCGCGAACACCATCATTGCCGTGATCGCCACGGATGCCGCGATGAGCAAGCCCATGACGCAACGACTGGCCGTAATGGCCCAATCGGGCATCGCCAAGGCGGTGCATCCGGCCCACACGCCCTTTGACGGCGACACGGTCTTTGCGCTCGCCACGGGGCGCGGGCCAGCGGCCGATCAAACCGTGCTCTACATGCTGGGCGGGATTGCGCAAAGTTGCATGGCGCGGGCCATCGCGCGGGGTGTCTATGAGGCGCGCATGGGCGTGCCCGGCTTTCCCACCTGGCGCGATCTTGGTCAGACGCTGGGCACGCAATGAAAACCGCCCTCGTCACTGGCGCCGCCCGCGGCATCGGCCTGGCCACCGCGCAGCGATTTGCGGCCGAGGGCTGGCGACCGATCCTCGCTGACCGGGACGCCCCGGCGCTGGAGGCCGCCGCGGCACAGCTGCCCGAGGCGCATCCCATCATTGCGGATGTGTCGGACCCGGACGCTGTCGCCCGGCTGATTGCCGAGGCGCTGGCCCAGACCGGTCGCATCGACGCGCTGGTCAACAATGCCGGCGTGGCCGAGTTCGGCCGCATTGAGGAGAGCGATTTTGCAACCTGGCGGCGCGTGATGGCCACCAATCTCGACGGCGTCTATCTGATGAGCCAGGCCGCCCTGCCGGCGCTGACCGCGGCCAAGGGCGCCATCGTCAACATCGCCTCGATCTCCGGCCTGCGGGCAAGCACGTTGCGGGTGGCCTATGGCACCTCGAAGGCCGCGGTGATCCAGCTGACCCGCCAGCAGGCAGCCGAGCTTGGCGAGCGTGGCATCCGGGCAAACTGTGTCTGCCCCGGCCCGGTCGACACCAAGCTGGCGCTGGCCGTGCACACGCCCGAGATCCGGGCTGCCTATCACGATGCCATCCCGCTCAACCGCTACGGCACCGAGGATGAGATCGCGCAGATGATCGTCTTCCTGTGCTCGGAGGCCGCGAGCTATGTGACCGGACAGATCATCGCGGTGGATGGCGGGTTCGAGGCGACCGGGGTCGGCCTTCCGGCCCTTCGGGTCTGACGCGGCTAAAAAAACCTGGGCACTTTCGCGCAATAGGCGCGATATGCTTCGCCATAGCGCGCGGCGAGCCACGGCTCCTCCAACCATGCCATCAGCGCATAGCTCGCCGCCCAGAGCGCGAGTGCCATGACAATCGGCCATGACGGCACAGCAAATGCCCAGCCGGCCAATCCAAACCAATGCGCGAGATAGGTCGGGTTGCGGCTGATCGCAAAGGCGCCGTCGGTGCGCAGCCCGTCGGCCGCGCCAAGCGCGCCGCGCCAGCCCATGCCGGAGATGATGGCAGCGCCCGCGCCGAACCCGATTGCGACGATGGTGCATCCGATCAGAATGCGCCAGAGAGCCACCGGCTCGCTGACACTCGCAACCAGGCTTGCCGCCAGACAGACCGCAATCATCACGCGGTAAAGGCTCAGAAAGAGCCGTGCCCGCCGGTCATCCGGCCGGGCAGGTGGCCAGAACGCCAGGGCGGTTTTGCGCCACGACAGTGCACAGAGAGCCAGAAGACCGCCCGCCGCAACCAGTGCGAGCGCAGAGAGAGCGCCCACCAGCAGAGGAGCCATCGGCGCCACGGGGACGCGATCACCCGATGAGCGCGGCGCCGGCGCGATATCGGGTCAGCGCGACGCCCACAGATCGACGGTCAGCCGCCCATTGTCTTGGCAACTTCGGCGGCGAAATCCTCGTCTTCCTTCTCAATCCCCTC
>JBCBKN010000441.1:0-3110 GCA_038521775.1 Pseudomonadota bacterium
CCCTTAGCTGCTGCGCGCCACGGTCATGTAACGCCCGGAGGCCGCGCTTTCATAGACCGCATCCTCGATGATCTGGTTGCGCAGATACCGGCTGGCCTCGGTCTCTGGCGCCTCACCGGCCAGCCAGGCATCCAGAATCGCCCGGTTGCACAGATAGACGCAATCGCCGCCGAAAAGATGGTCGTTCCAGTCGAAATGCTGCTGCGTCTCGGCATTCTCGCCAAATCGGCGCAGCCAGAGCCGGCCATCCCCGTCCAGCCGAAGCGTGGCCTCCGACCCTTCGATGAGCAGTTCGCCCAAGGTTCGGCGCCGGTTTTCGGCCGGATGGTCCGACAGACGGTTGCCGTCAAAAACCGCCCGCGCCCCGCCCTCGATGTCAAAGAAAATCAGCCCCGCATCCTCGCCCGCAATCGCGGGGTTGAGGCGGGTGAGCCGGGCAAACACGCCCGAGGGCTCGCCCAGCAGAAATCGGAAGGTGTCGATCCAATGGATCGCGGTCTCATGCACCAAAAAGCGCGGCATGGATTGGAAATAGGGCTGGCGGTCGAGATAGGCCTCGGGGCCTTGCCCATCCCCCGGCCGCAGGCGAAAGCTTGCCTGATAGACCGCGCCCAAGGCGCCGCTGTCGATCACCGATCTTGCCGCGCGGTACCAGGGCTGAAACCGGATGTTTTCATGCACCGCAAGCCGCGCCCCATGGGCCTGCGCCGTCTCGATGGCCCGGCGCGCATCTGCCACACCGTCGCAGAACGGCTTTTGGCAGACGATCCAGGGGGCGGTGGGCGCGACGGCGCTGATCATCTCCAGATGGCTGCCTGGCGGCGAGGTGATGTCGACAATGTCGGGCGTGATCTCGGCCATCATCCGTGCGGGATCGGTGAAGACCGGCAGCGGCTCGGCGATGCCCCAGCGCGCCGCGGTCTCGGCCGCGCCCTTTGCATTGCGCACACAGATCGCGGCCAGACGCACCTGCGGCATCCGCGCCCAGGCATCGTAGTGGAACTGTCCGAAATAGCCCGCGCCCACGACAGCGACGCGGAGCGGCTCAGACATCGAGCCGCTCCAGCTCCGCCTCGACCCGCGCAAACACCGCCGCCGTGCCGGCCGCACCGCCCAGCTCGCAGGTCACCAGATCGCCCTTGGCAAAGCTCGCCTCGGTGGCCCGGCGCAGCGCGTCGCCCGCCTTGATGGCCTCGGCCACGGCCTTGGTCTCGCCCAGCCAGCTCAGCATCATGGCCGCAGACAGGATCATCGCGGTCGGGTTGGCCAGGCCCTGGCCGGCAATGTCGGGGGCCGAGCCATGGCAGGGCTGAAACACCGCATGCGCATCGCCGATATCGGCCGAGGGCGCATAGCCCATGCCCCCCATCAGTGCCGCGCCCAGATCCGACAGGATGTCGCCGAACATGTTCTCGGTCACGGCCACATCGATCACCCAGGGCTTTTGAACCATGGTCATGGCAAACGCATCGACATAGGCGGCACTGTGCCCAATTGCCGGGTGGCGCAGCGCCCGCTCCTCAAAGATCTCGCGAAAGAAGGCGAAGGCCTGGAACACATTGGCCTTGTCCACACAGGTGACGTGGCGCGCTCCATCGCGCTTTTGGGCCAGCGCAAAGGCAAAATCGAAGAGCTTTTCGGAGGTCGGCCGGGTGATCACCATCGTCTCGCGCGCCTCCCTGTCGCCCTTGCGGGTGCCCGGCGCCTGGGGCGCAAACAGCCCTTCGGTCGATTCGCGGACGATCACATAATCGATCTCATGGGCGCGCCGGTTGGCCAGCACCGGGCGCACACCGGGGATCGGGCGAACCGGGCGCACCCCGGCATAAAGCCCCAGCTCCATGCGCAGATCGATCTGCGGGGTGATCTCGCGCCCGTCGGGATAGCGGATCGAGGGCAGACCCATGGCGGCAAGCAGGATCGCATCGGCCGCCGCGGCCGTGGCGAGCGCATCGCGCGGCAGGGCCGAGCCGGTGTCGCGGTAGACCGTCGCCCCGGCCGCACAGGGCAGAAAGCGCAGCCCGAAGCCGCCGATGCGGGCCGCGCAGCGCTCGATCAGGCGCAGGACGGGCGCGGTGATCTCCGCACCGATGCCGTCGCCTTCAAAGACCGCGATCTGGAATTCCGCTGAATTGGTCATGCCGCCTCCAGGGCGCTTGCAAGCGGGCCGAGCTCGGCCTGCCAATGGGGCAGGGCACGGCCTGCAACGGGCATGTCGACGGCCGCGACGGCATCGCTCAGCAACGCGCCGAGATAGGCCGTCCGCAGATCCGGACCGCCAAAGGCGATGTTGGAGATCGACCCCAGCCGCCGGGCGCGGATCTCGTCGAGATGCGGCCGGTCCATCCGGCCTTCGCAAAAGGCGCGCTCGACCTGGGCCAGATGCGCCGGGTCGGCATCCTCCATCAGCAGCGCCACCCGCCCGTCCGGCGCCACGCGTAACAGCCGGTTGGAGACCAGCGAGGTGACGTAGTGCGCCCCATCCGCAGCCTCGGCCATGCCGTCGGGAAAATCCCCCGGGCCAAAGCGGGCATGCAGACGCGGCCGCACCAAGCGCGCGCCATCCACCGCGAACACGGTCATCCGGCGCCCGAAGGTTTCATTGACGTAAAGCCGCTGCCCATCTGCCGAAAGCAGGCATTCATTCGTGTAGCCCAGCCCGTCTGCCGCAATCCGCGTCTCACCCTTTTCGTGAACGGCAATGAAGCCGGTTGCGGCATCGGGCCGATAGTCGCGCGCGCGCGGCACCATGCGGGTGGAGACGGTGATCCAGAGCCGGCTTTCCGCGCCGATTGCAACGAAATTGGTCGGCGGCATTGGCGCAGAACCGATCCGGTCGGTCACAACCGAGCAGCGGCCATCCGGAAAAAGCCGGTAGACCCCCCCGCGCACCGGTCCCAGATGGGTGAGCAGGATCGTGCCGCCAGGCTCCAGCACGATGCCATTCGGGCGCAGCGGCAGGTCGATACCGGGGTCGGGGCGGGTGGCCAGATGCCGGGTGACATGGCCGTTGGGGGCGATCAGGCTGACCCCGCCCGGGTCGGTCCAGTCCGGTGCGATCAAGAGACCCGAGGCATGCGCCAGAACGCATTCCGGCCGGACGAGCCCGG
>JBCBKN010000442.1:0-3109 GCA_038521775.1 Pseudomonadota bacterium
CGCGGGTCGCTGGGAACAACGCGCGGTATCGTTCGAGGTTTTCGCTGTGATAGCCGGCCATGGCGGGGCTTGGCTCAACGGTCGCGTCGATGGGCGCGGCGGTGCAATAGTCAAACGGGTCCGCACCCTCGGCCGCGCAATGCCCAAGCCGCGCCGCGCCATAGGCCGCGCCAAACTCGCCTGCGCGCGGCAAATGCAACGCCGTGCCGGTGGCATCGGCGATCATCTGCACCCAGGCCTGCGAGCGCGCCCCGCCGCCGATGGCAAAGACCATCTCCGGCGCCGTGCCGGCCTTTTTCAACGCCTCGAAACTGTCGGCAAAGGCATAGGCCACGCCCTCCAGCACCGCACGGGTCAAATCGGCAAGCTCGGTGACCTGGGCAAGGCCCACGAAAGCCCCGCGGGCGCCGGCGTCGTTGTGCGGGGTGCGCTCGCCCGAAAGATAGGGCAGGAAGGTCAGCGGGGCGCGGGCGGGCTCGGCCGGGTCGAGCCCCGCGGTCAACTCGGCCGGTGTGCGGCCGGTCATCCGTGCGAGCCAGTTGAGGCTGTCGGTTGCCGACAGGATCACGCCCATCTGGTGCCAGGTCTCGGGCACCGCATGGCAAAACGCATGCACCGCATCGGCGGTGTTGGGCGCAAAGCCCGCGGTGGAGACAAAGAGCACGCCCGAGGTGCCCAGCGAGGCAAAGCCCGCCCCGGGGCGCAGTGTGCCGACCCCGGCCGCCGAGGCTGCATTGTCGCCGCCGCCGCCGGCCAGCACCGGCCGTTCGGCCATGCCCCAGCGTGCCGCAAGCTCGGGGCGCAGCCGGCCGGCCGGGGCCGAGCCCTCGACCAGCCCGGGCATCTGTGCCAGGTTCATGCCGCGTGCCTCCAGCAGGGCCGGTGACCAGTCGCGCGCGGCCGTGTCCATCCAGAGCGTGCCGGCGCTGTCGGACATGTCGGAGAGACACTCGCCTGTCAGGCACAGGCGCAGGTAATCCTTGGGCAGAAGCACCCGGGCGACCTTCTCAAAGATCTCGGGCTCATGCCGGCGCACCCATTCGAGCTTTGGCGCTGTCGTCCCGGGCATCAGCACATTGCCGGTGATGCCGCGGAAATCGGCCCGTGCGTCGAGCAGGGCGCATTCCTCCGACGACCGGCCGTCATTCCAAAGGATGCAGGGGCGCAGCACCGCGTCATCGGCATCCAGCAAGGTGGCGCCATGCTGCTGGCCCGACAACCCGATGCCGCGCACCCGCGCCATGCGCTCGGGCTCGGCCTTGGCCAGCGCGTCAAGCGTGGTCTGCGCAGCCGCCCACCAGTTGGCCGGATCCTGCTCGGACCAGCCCGGATGCGGGCGCGACACGGTCAGGGGCGCGTCGGCAACCGCAACGACCTCCTGCGCGTCGTCGATCATCAGCGTCTTGACGCCCGAGGTGCCAAGATCGATGCCCAGCCAAACCGCTCCCCCGCTCATTGCAGTCTCCCTAAAGCCGCGCGCCCGTCTCGCGGTCGAACAAATGGATCTTTGAGGGCGGCACATCGACCCGCAGCGGCTGGCCCGGCTGCAAGATCAGATCGCGCGGTGCTGTGACCACAAAATCCTCGCCCGCCACCGCAAGATGCACGTTCTGCTCCACCCCGGTTTTTTCGGTCAAAACCACCTTGCCTGCAATCGGCCCGTCCTCGGCAATGGTCAGGTCCGAGGGCCGCAGCCCGCAGGTCACCCCATGCCCGGCGGCCATGCCCGCGCCATTGGGAAGCGGCAGTGCCAGCCCCTCGGCGCGAAACGCCCCATCGGCGACCGATCCCTGCAGGAAATTGATCGCCGGCGTTCCGATGAAATCGGCGGCATATACGCTGGCGGGGCGGTCGAACAGCTCATCGGGCGTGCCTTGTTGCTCGATCGCGCCGCCCTTCATCAGCACAATCCGGTCGGCCATCGTCATCGCCTCGATCTGATCATGGGTGACATAGATCGTGGTCGTGCCCAGCCGGTCATGCAGCTGGCGGATCTCGACCCGCATCTGGGCGCGCAGCTTGGCATCGAGGTTCGACAGCGGCTCGTCGAACAGAAAAAGCTTGGCCTCGCGCACCATCGCCCGGCCCATCGCGACGCGCTGGCGCTGCCCGCCCGAAAGCTCGCGCGGGTATCTGGCGAGATAATCGGAGAGGTTGAGCACCTTGGCCGCCTCTTCGACCTGCTTTCGGATCTCGGCCTTGGGCAGGCCCTTGACCTCCAGCGAAAACCCGATGTTCTCCCAAACCGGCATGGTGGGGTAGAGCGCATAGTTCTGAAACACCATCGCGATGTCGCGCTCGCGCGGGTGCATCTCGTTCATCCGCTGCCCGTCGACCAAGAGATCCCCGCCCGAGATCGTCTCCAGCCCCGCCGTCATCCGCAACAGCGTGGTCTTGCCGCAGCCCGAGGGCCCCAGCAGCACGGTGAATTGCCGGTCCTCCAGCGTCAGGTTCAGCCCCTCGATCACCCGGACGGCGCCAAAGCTTTTGGAGATGTTGCGGTACTCGACAATGGCCATCGGGGATCCGGTTCGATGCGCAGGCGGGAAATTGGGGGCGGGCAGGGCTGCCCACCCCCGTTGGATGTCAGCCGCCGACGATGGCGTCGGCTGCCTGGGCAATGTCGTCCATCGCCTCCTTGGCCGAGCTGTACTCGCCCGCGAAATACTTGCCCAGACGCACCGGGATGGTGTCGTTGGACAGCTCCGCCCATTCCGGCAGATCGGGCTCCGAGCCCATATCCATGGCGATCGTGTCGCGCACCACGTTCAGATGGCGCGTGGTGCCCGGGCCAACGCGGTTGTTGGCGATGATGCGCGGGTCGTCATAGACCGCCGTGCGGGTCGGGCCGGTGCCGCCGCCCAAGGCCGTGATCAGCACCTGGGTGTCATAGGAGGTTGCCCATTGCATGAAGATCCAGGCCGGGTCGGGGTTTTTGGAATTGCGGCTGACCGCAAGGCTGGAGCCGCCCTGATGGCCGACGCCGGGGATTTCGCCAAACCCGGTCTGATCGACGGTGCGCAGGGCATGTTTGGGCGGCGGGCAGCGCACGGCTTCCATAAGGCCCGAAACCTTGGTCGCCGAGGGATCGTCGAAATAGGGGAAGAAC
>JBCBKN010000443.1:0-3093 GCA_038521775.1 Pseudomonadota bacterium
GTGATTGGGCGCCGCCGATCTGAAATCGAAGTCATCGCCGTTTCCACCGAAAGCTCCTCAATGGGCCGCGAGGAGATCCTCGTGGCAGCACCGCAGCGTCGCGTCATATCCCGCAACAGCAGCTCGTGGCGGTATGTCCCGCGATGGCCCGAGAGTGGATGGGCGGTCCTGGCCTCGCTGGACCAGCCTGCGCATTCACCGGCCGCCATCGCATGCAACCGGCTCAGCCTGGGGGAGAGAGCGGGCGAGAAGGGCAGGTCCGCAGCAAGCGGTCAGCCCCGCAAGTCCGCCAGCCGCGCCGCGGCGCCCGCCGTCACGAAGTTCAGATCGCTGGCAATCGACACGAAGTGATAGCCCATTGCGAGGCAGCGTTTTGCATCATCGGCCGAGCGGGCGAGGATCCCGGCGCGGCCGTTTGCAGCGCGCGCCCGGGCAATGATGTCGCCGATCACGGCCTGCACCTCCGGCGCATCGGGGTCGCCAAGATGGCCGTAAGAGGCGGCAAGATCCGACGGGCCGACAAAGACCGCGTCAATCCCCTCGACCGCAAGGATCGCCTCCAGATTGTCGACGCCCATGGCGCTTTCGATCTGAACGACCACGGCGATTTCATCGGCGGCCTTGGCAAGATATCCCGGCACTGCCCCGTAGCCTGCCGCCCGGCTGGTGGCAGCAACCCCGCGCACACCCATGGGGGGATAGCGGGTGGCCGCGACCGCGGCGGCGGCCTCCTCGGCCGATTGCACATAGGGGATGATGAAGCTCTGCACCCCGGCATCGAGCAGGCGCTTCATCACCACCATGTCGTTCCAGGGCGGGCGGACAAGCGCCGAGGTCGCGCTGCCCTGGACCGCACGCAGATGATGATAGATGTCGGGCAGCTCGTTGGGGGCATGCTCGCTGTCGATCAGCACCCAGTCGATGCCGCTGCGGGCGAGGATCTCGGTGACCGACGGCGCGCCCAGCATGCACCAAAAGCCAAGCTGTGGCGTGCCGGCCGCCAGAAGCTGTTTGAACCGATTGACCGGCAGTTCCATATCGCGCCCTCCCGCATGTATGTGCCGGCACATCTAGCCCAGGCGGGCGGGGAAAGGCAAAGCCCGCCGGGCGCGGGTCGGTCCGAGACCTGCGCCGATGATGCGGGCGCCTCGATTGTTCTGCGACGGATCGCCTGGCGCAGCCTCGTCGGGCCGCATCGGGTGGGCCGCATCGGGTGGGCCGCATCGGGTGGGCCTCGTCAGAGGGGCGCATCAGGTGGGGCCGCTCAAGCTGATGCCGCGGGAAAAGAGGCCTAAAGCGAGAGCCCCGCCGCATCCAACCCCGCATCGCGGCGCAACCCGGCCAGGCCGGGCGCAACCGCAACGAGTCAGTTTTTGGTGTCGGCCTCCAGCGCGGCAATGCGGGCCTTCAGCGCCTCGTTTTCCTCGCGCGCCTTCTGGGCCATGGCACGCACCGCGTCGAACTCATCGCGGGTGACAAGATTGCGCTCGGCCAGAAACTTGTCGACCCAGCCCTTCATGGCCGTTTCGGCCTCCTCACGCGCGCCCTGCGCGACGCCCACGGCATTGGTCATGAGTTGCGAGAGATCGTCGAAGATCTTGTTGCGGGTCTGCATTGGCACCCCCTTTGCGGTCGCGATGCGTTGACCAACATATGGTCGATGCCGCCGCCTCTGCCAAGCGACCCATCCGCACATGTCGGGCAAAGGCACCACGCAGACCCGGCAAGGCCGGCGCTTGGGCCCGGCAAGGCCGGCGCGCGGGCCCGCCAAAGCCGGCGCACGGGCTTGACACCGCGCGCCGGCACGGGCAGGTCGAACCCGCCGCTGCCCGCATCAATCAGGACCCGCGCATGGACGGCTATCTT
This sequence comes from Pseudomonadota bacterium, assembly GCA_038521775.1. Classification (GTDB taxonomy): domain Bacteria; phylum Pseudomonadota; class Alphaproteobacteria; order Rhodobacterales; family Rhodobacteraceae; genus J013. The sequence goes on from JBCBKN010000443.1 coordinate 1,867, forward strand.
CCCTTTCCGCAGATCGACCCGGTGATCGTCTCGGTCGAGCTGTTCGGGACCACGCTCTCGCTGCGCTGGTACGCAATGGCCTATATCCTGGGGCTTGTCGCCGGGTGGCGCGGCATGGTCTGGATGATGCGCCGCCCCACGCTGTGGCCAGCCAACCGCGCCCCGATGACGCCCGACCAGCCCGAGGATCTGCTCACCTGGATGATCCTGGGCGTCGTTCTGGGCGGCCGACTGGGCTATGTGCTCTTCTACAACCCCCTGCAATACCTGGCCGATCCCGCCGGCATCCTGCGCCTCTGGGATGGCGGGATGTCCTTTCATGGCGGGTTTCTGGGCGTCATTGTCGGGGTGATCATCTATTGCCGGCGCAAGGGGCTGCCGCTTTTGCAGGTGGCCGATGCGGTGGCCTGCGCATCGCCCTTCGGGTTGCTTTTGGGCCGGCTTGCCAATTTCATCAATGGCGAGCTGTGGGGCCGCCCGACGACCCAAAGCTGGGGCATGGTCTTTCCGGGCGAGCGTGCCCAGACCTGCCCGCCCGGCTGGCTCGATACGGTTTGCGCCCGGCATCCCAGCCAGCTTTACGAGGCGGCAACCGAGGGCCTGCTGCTTCTCATTCTGATGTGGGCGCTGGCGCTGCGCGGGCGATGGCTCTTGCATCCGGGCCGCATCACGGGGCTGTTCTTTCTGGGCTATGGGCTCGCGCGCAGCCTGGTGGAGAATTTCCGCCAGGGCGATCCGCAATTCGTGAGCGCCGACAATCCCTGGGGCCAGGTGTTGCGCCTAGGCACGGGGCCCGAGGCTTGGGGCCTGACCATGGGCCAGATCCTATCTCTGCCGATGATCGCAATCGGCATCGGCTTCGTCCTCGCCGCCCGGCGGCGCCCGGTATGAACGCAAAGCTGCCCTTGTCCTCAGCCTGTGCCCCAGCCCCGGACACGGCCGACCGCCACATGGTCGACCGGGCGGCCACCAAGCAAAATCGGAGAGGGCGACATCGGGTAGGGCCTCTTGCAAGGGGCTATTTGACGAATTTATTCGACCTTCCCGGGTCGCGCCAGCCTTGAGCACGGAGCGCCGCCTTGCCGAGCTGATCGCCGCGCGCATCCGTCAGTCCGGCCCGATGCCGGTGTCGGAGTTCATGGCGCTCTGTCTGAGCCACCCCGAGCATGGCTATTATGTGACCCGCGACCCGCTGGGCACGGAGGGGGATTTCACCACGGCGCCGGA
>JBCBKN010000444.1:0-3087 GCA_038521775.1 Pseudomonadota bacterium
CCACCCCGTCGCGCCCGAATAGATGCCGCCCGCCCAGCGGATCGGTCAGCACCAGCCCCTCGGGCTCATGCGCATAGGCGATGTCGCCCCAGGGCGTGGTCAGCGCCGTCTCGCGCCCCGCCGTGTCATAGGCCCAGGCAAAATCATGCCCGGCAAAGGAAAAGCCCGCCATGCGCCCGGCCTCATCGAGCCGGGTGGAGACGCGCACCGCATCGTCGGCATAGTCGCGGGTGCGGGTTTCGGTGAAAAGCCGGGTTTCGGAGCGCAGCACCGCATCCTCACCGCGATGGGTGCGCTTGCGGATCAGGCAGCCCGGGCGGGCATCTCTGCGGTGTTCGGTGCGTGTGAGCGGGCCGATGACGCGGGTGGGCTGGCCGGCGGCGTCACGCTCGATCCGGCGCAAAAGCTGGCCCGAGGCGCCGCGGATCTCGGTCAGCGCATCCTCGCCATCGCGCAGAAAGACCAGCCGGTTGCCATTGGCGTCTTCGGCCGCGACCAGGCCCAAAGCGGCGTTGTGCTCGGCCCGGATGACGCTGCCATCGGGGCGTTTTTGGGCGGCCGGCGTGTTCTCGGCGAAATGGGCATAGCGGGTGACCCGGCCGGCCCGATCGGTGATCGAGGTGAGCCGCCCGCCGGCATCATAGCCATAGCGCTCCGACCCGCCGGCGGGATGGGTCGCCTCGACAATGCGGTTTTCCAGATCCCAGGCGAAGCGGCGGGTCAGCCCGCCGGCGCGTTGTTCGGTGATCCGGCCCCACAGATCGCGGGCCAGCCCCGGGGGATCCTTGGCATCCTTGGAGGGCTCAGGCACGGGCGGCGGCGGCAGAGTGTCGACAAGCGCGCCCTTGATGTGGATCTGCAGCGCGCCATCGGGGGCAAACCGCGTCTCCGACCCGTCGGGCGCGCGCTCGGCGACCAGCCGGTTTGCCGCGTCATAGGCATAGCGCGTGACGCCGCCGCGGGCATCGACCAGCTCGGTCACCAGCCCCTGCGCATCATGCCGGTAGACCCGCTTGCCCTGACCGTTCGACACCGTGGTGCGCCCGGCAAAGGGCTCATACTCAAAGCGCAGGTCCAGCGCCGGCCCGTCACCCCAGGTGCGCAGGCAGCGCCCGGTGATGTCGTAGCGGTCATACTCGAACCGGTAGGCATAGCCGTTGCGGTCGGTTTCGCGGACCAGCATGTGGTTGCGGTAGGCATAGGTGGTAGGCTGGCCATACGCGTCGCGCACCTCGACCAGATCGCCCGCCGCATCATAGGCAAAGCTGCGCAGGATCAGCGGCTCGCCGCTCTCCGGATCCGGGCCGCGCAGGGCGGTGATCCGGCCGCGCGCGTCGGTTTCGACCTCCAGCGCCAGCCCGCCGGTGACCGCGATGCGCGCCAGATGCCCGGCGGCGGAATAGCTCAGCCGCGTCTCGGCGCCATCGGCCTCGGTGATGCGCAGGAGGGGGCGCAGCCCGCCCGGCCCCGGCGGCCCGAAGAGATGCGCGCGGCCCGCCGCATCGGTCATCACCGGGCCTTCGGGCGTCAGCGCCAGGGTCACCCCATCGGCGGGGCTTTCGGCCGGGCTCTCCTCGGTGGGGGCGGCCATCGGCACGGCGCGGCCATCGGAGAGCCAGACGACCGCGGCCCGCCCATCAAGCCCCAGCGCCATGTCATAGCTGTGCGTCCAGCCCCGGCCCAGCGGCCCGTCATAGGCAGAGCTGCTTGCCCAGACCCGCTCAAACCGCAGCCGCGCCGGGCCGGCCCAGTTGATGTCATGGCCAAAGGCCAGAACCTTGCCCGTGGCCGCATCCACCGGATGGCCCAGCAGAAAACAGAGCGCCCGGTGGATCCGGTCGCGCGCCTTGTCCGACAGGCGCTGGCCCATCATCCGGGCCGCGCGCTCCTGCACCCGCTGCGCCAGGCGCTGGCCCAGCTTGGTGCCCTGGGCGCGGCGGATGAGCTGGCCCATGCGGCGGAACATCGCGCCAAAGGCCGCCCCCATCGCCATGCCGGCAAGCGAGGGCATCGGCACGCCGCCGATCATCACATTGGGGCTGGCCGAAACCGTGGTGCCCAGAAAGGTGTAGGTGGGAAAATCCGACGGGCGCGGGGTGGAAAAGATGCAATGCTTGGTGATGTCGCACAGCACGCGGCCGGCGCGCGCCCCCTCGATCCAGACCGAGGAGGAGCCCAGAAACACCTCATACATCGGGAAGTAGCCGCCGCACCAGATGCCCAGCCCCATATCGCCGCAGCGCGCCGCGGGCATGCCGTTGATCGTTACGGTGTTCGCGCCCGACAGGAACGGGATCGGGATGATCGGCCCGGTCGAGGGGAAGGGGATGGGCGAGGGCACCACCGGCGGGTTGAAATTGGGCGGGTGCATATGGCCATGCGGAAAGCCGATATCCATGTCGGTCACCCGCAGCGCCGGGAAGGCGGGGAAAGGGATGACCGAGAGCATGGTGGAGATCATCTGCTCCAGCCCGGTGAGCATGGAAAAGCCCAGCCCCACCCGTTCCAGCGCGCTCAGCTCCTTGGTGGTGCCGTCGGGCATGGTCATCTCGCCCGAAAGCAGCGCCGCACCCTGATCGCGCAGCGCATCCTGTTGGGCGATGGCGCTGTCGATCCAGCCATCGACCGAGGTGGAGGCGACGGTCCCGTCGCTGAACTGGTCGATGAAATTGCCGCCCGCCTCGCCCAGGGCCGCGATGTCGCGCTGGGTTGCGCCCACCGGGTCGAGCGCGTCCTGCGCCATGCGCTCGCTCAACCCGTCGGCGGTGTGGCTCCAGACGTCAAAACAGCTCGTCTCGGGCGCCATGGTGGCGGCGTTGTTCGAGCCCTTTGCGATCACCTCGCCCAGATTGCCGGCCAGGTCACCCATGGCGCGCCTCCCGCTCGGCCTCGGCCAGGGCGCGCTTGGGCTCCATCCCGATGCGCTTGAGCTTCATCTCGATCCCGTCCTGCCCGGTCTGGCGCAGATCGGCGAAATGCCTGGCCGAGACGCGCCCGAACAGCCGATGCGCATAGGCCCAGCTTTTCACCGCGTTCTTGTCGTCGCCATCGGCATGGTAAAGCTCGGCCAGCGTGTCGCAGACATGC
>JBCBKN010000445.1:0-3085 GCA_038521775.1 Pseudomonadota bacterium
GCGACGAATAGAGCCGGCGCGTGCCGTCGCGCCGCGGGGCCAGCAGCTCGATATATTCATAGTAACGAAGCGTGCGCTGGGTGACGCCGAATTCGGCGCAGACCTCGCTGATTGTGGCATAGCCTTCGGGCATGCGCATTCTCTCCCTGCGCGCAAGTATCCGCTTCTTGCGGCCTGCAATCAACCGTTCCGACAACTGTTGCGGTTCGCGCATTGGCTGCGCCCGCATCCCGCCGTTGTCACGCCCGCGCCGATATGCTCCAAGCAGGGGGCTGGGTTGAAAGAGAGGGCCGATGAGCACCGAGGAAGGGGCCAACAGCGATGCTGCGGCCGCAAAGATCGATCTGGCCGCGCTCGCCCGAATTGTGGCCGAGGCGATTCCGTTCTCGAAGGCCCTGGGCCTGACGCTGGGCGATGCCGGGCCGGGCTGGGCTGAGCTTTCGGTGCCTTATGACGCCCGGCTGGTCGGCGATCCCGACACCGGCGTGCTGCATGGCGGGGTGGTCACCGCGCTGCTCGACAGCTGCTGCGGGACTGCGGTGCTGCTGCATCCCGACCGGCCCGCCGCCACCGCGACGATCGATCTGCGCATCGACTATATGCGCGCCTCGGACCCCGGCTCGGGCCTGATCGCCCGGGCGCGCTGCTATCACACAACCCGGCATGTGGCCTTTGTGCGCGCGGTCGCCTTTGATCGCAGCGAGGAAGACCCCGTCGCCATGGCCAGCGGCGCCTTCACGGTGGAGAACCGCGGCAAGGAAGGGTTGCAGCCATGAGCCGCCCGCGGCCCGAGCCGGTGCAGGTCGTCAAGCAGCGCCGCGACGCGGCCCTGCAGGCGCTGGTCGCGCGGGTGCCCTACATCGCCTTTCTGGGCGCGGCGTTCGAGCGGCGCGGCGATGAGCTGACGGCCGTTCTGCCCTTTCGCGACGATCTGATCGGCAATCCCGCCCTGCCGGCCCTGCATGGCGGGGCGACGGGCGGGTTTCTGGAGATCACGGCGATTGTCGAGCTTGCCTGGAACATGGTGTGGGAGCGTATGGAGGGCGGCGGTGCTGCGGCGGACGACATCGAAGCCGGACGGTTTCCGCCCATGCCCAAGACCATCGATTTTACCATCGATTATCTGCGCACCGGCCTGCCGCGCGACGCCTATGCCCGGGGGCGGGTCAACCGCTCGGGCCGCCGCTACGCCTCGGTCCATGTCGAGGCCTGGCAGGACAATCGCGCCCGCCCCTTCATCCAGGCCACGGGCCATTTCATGATGCCCCGGCTGGAGGGATGATGGCCGGCCCATGACCTCCGCGCCAACGGCACCGGTGCCGGTCACCCACCGCCGGGTGCTGGGCATCGCCCTGCCGATCGTGCTGTCAAACGCGACCGTGCCCATCCTGGGCGCGGTTGACACCGGCGTTGTCGGCCAGCTGGGCGAGGCCGCCCCCATCGGCGCGGTCGGCATGGGCGCGATCATCCTTGCCTTTGTCTATGGGCTCTTTGGGTTCCTGCGCATGGGCACCTCGGGGCTGGTTGCGCAGGCCTTTGGCGCTGGCCAGCACGAGGAGGTGGCGGCGATCTTTTCCCGCACGCTGCTGTTGGGCGGGGCGTTCGGGCTGATCATCCTGGCCGCACAGCTGGCCTTGTTTTGGGCGGCCTTCCAGATCTCGCCCGCCTCGGCCGAGGTCGAGACGCTGGCCCGCAGCTATCTGGAGATCCGTGTGCTGGCCGCCCCGGCCACGCTCGCGCTTTACGGCATCACCGGCTGGCTGATCGGGCTGGGGCGGACGCGGCCCGTGCTGGTCCTGCAGCTTTGGATCAACGGGCTCAATATCGGGCTCGATCTGTGGTTCGTGCTGGGGCTGGGCTGGGGGGTGGAGGGCGTGGCCTGGGCAAGCCTCATTGCCGAGGCAACGGGGCTGGTGCTGGGCCTGTGGCTCTGCCGCGACGCGTTTGCCGGGCCGGCGTGGCGGGCCACGGCGCGGGTCTTCGATGCCGCGCGGCTGCGGCTGATGGCGGCGGTGAATGGCGATATTCTCATCCGCTCCTTCCTCTTACAGCTCATCTTTGTGAGCTTCCTCTTCACCGGCTCGGCCTTTGGCGACGTGCCGCTGGCGGCCAATCAGGTGCTTTTGCAGTTTCTTGAGATCACCGCCTTTGCGCTCGACGGCTTTGCCTTTGCGGCCGAGGCGATGGTGGGCCAGGCGCTGGGCGCGCGCGACCGGGCCGGCCTTCGCCGCTCGGGCCTTCTCACAAGCCTCTGGGGCGGGGTGGTCTGCCTTGCGCTTGCGCTCGCCTTTGGGCTTTTTGGCGGTGCGATCATCGATCTGATGACGACCTCGGACGCAGTGCGGGCCGAGGCCCGGCTCTACCTGCCCTATATGGTCGCGGCCCCGCTGCTGGGCCTGGCGCCCTGGATGCTCGATGGGATCTTCATCGGGGCCACCCGCACGGCCGACATGCGCAATACCGCGGCGATCAGCCTTGTGGTCTATGTGCTGGCGCTGGCGCTGCTGGCCCCCTGGCTTGACAATCACGGGGTCTGGCTCGCGCTCCTGATCTCGTTCGTGGCCCGGGGGGTGACGCTGGGCCTGCGCTACCCGGCCTTGGAGCGGCTGGCCGACCCCGCATCCTGACCGACGGCTTCGGCGACGGTCGCCGCCCCGTCGCGGGCCAGAAGCGCGTCGAGCCCTTGGGCGATCCGCCCGGCAAGCGACAGCCCGTGATAGGTCAGCGCGGTGTAAAGCTGCACGGCCGAGGCGCCGGCGCGGATCCGGGCATAGACCTCCTCGGCGCTGTCGATCCCGCCCACCGCGATGATCGGGATGCGCCCGCCGACAGCGCTGTAGAGCGTGGCGAGGGCCTGCCGGGCGAGCGGCGCCAGGGGCGGGCCGGAGAGCCCGCCCGCCTCGTCAGCATGCGGCCCGTTCAGATCCGGGCGCGAGACGGTGGTGTTGGTCGCAACGATCCCGTCCAGCCGATGCGCCAGCACTGTGGCCGCGATCGTCTCGATCTCGGCCCGTGTCAGGTCGGGCGCGATCTTCAAAAAGAGCGGGATCGCGCGGGGCAGAGCGTCGCGCGCCGCATTCGCCCC
>JBCBKN010000446.1:0-3079 GCA_038521775.1 Pseudomonadota bacterium
ACCGCGGCACTGACCAGCACCCCCAGCAGCGACAGGATCACCACGCCCGCGAAAAGCCGCTCCAGATCGTAAAGCGCGCCTGCCTCATTGATGTAGGCGCCAATGCCATACTCGGCCCCCAGCATCTCGGCCGCCACCAGCAGGATGATGGCAATGGCCAGGCTGATGCGCAGGCCCGAGAGGATCCCCGGCATGGCCCCGGGCAGCACGATCTTGGCAACGATCGAGATCCAGGACAGCCCGAAGCTCTGCCCCATCCGGATGAGCGTGCGGTCGACATTGTCCACCGCGCCAAAGGTCGCGACCACCGTAGGGGTGAAGGTGCCAAAGGCGATGAGCGCGTATTTCGAGCCCTCATCGATGCCAAACCAGATCACGAAGAGCGGCAGGAGCGCAATTTTGGGGATCGGAAAGATCGCGGCGACCAGCGGCACCAGCCCCGAGCGGGCGAGCGAGAAAAGCCCGATCAGCACACCCACGGCAATGCCGGCCGACACCCCCATGGCCGCCCCCACCGCCAGCCGGCTGAGCGAGGGACCAAGATGGGCAAAGAGCAGGCCCGATGCATAGAGCTCGCGAAAGGTTTCCAGCACATCGGAGGGGCGCGGCAGGGTGAGCGCCGAGATCCAGCCCGCCCAGGTGCCCCATTCGACCAGCGCGATGAGGGCCACGAACACCGCCGCACCGATCCAGCGGGTGGAGACGGGCCGGAAGCCGCCGCCCCGAAACGGCACCCGGCGCTGGGCGGGTGGCAGCGTGCGATCGAGGTTCGAGACGATGTCAGACATTCAGAAGTTCGGCATCGGCGGCCTCGGCTTCGGCCCGCATCGCGTGCCACAGCTCGCGCTGGCACGCCTCAAGCTGCGGATCACCCGCATCGCGGGCATCCAGGGGCATGTCGATCTCGACGAGCTCGCGGATCTGCCCCGGCCGACGCGACAGCACCGCAATCCGATGCCCAAGCCGCACCGCCTCGGCCAGGTTATGGGTGACATAGACCGCCGTGAACGGCGCACGGGTCCAAAGCGCCACCAGATCGTCCATCAAAAGCTCGCGGGTCTGGGCATCGAGCGCAGAGAGCGGCTCGTCCATCAGCATCACCGCAGGGTTCACCGCCAGCGCGCGGGCGATCGCCACGCGTTGCTTCATGCCCCCCGACAATTGTTTGGGCAACGCAGCGGCAAAGTCGCTCAGCCGGGTCCTTGCCAGCACATCCGCAATGATCGCGTCCCGGGCCTTTGCGCCCAGCCCGTGATCCTCCAAAACCAGCGAGATATTGCCGCGCACGCTGCGCCAGGGCAGCAGCGCAAAATCCTGAAAGATGAAGGTCAGCGGGTTCAGACAGCCCGGCGGCGGGTCGCCCATCTGCAAAATCTCGCCCCGGTCGGGCCGCTCCAACCCGCCTATGAAGCGCAGGAGGGTGGACTTCCCGCAGCCCGAAGGCCCCACGATGCACAGAATGCGGCCTGACGGGATCTCCAGCGTGATGTCGCGCAAGACCGCGACATCGCCGTAATCATGGCCCACCCCGCGCAGGCAGATCTCCATTCACATGCCCCGTGCAAATGCCCGTGAACGCGCCCGGCGTCAGCTGCCGATGGTCTCGACATAGCTGGCATCGACCAGCGTTTCGAGCGTGATGTCGGCGTCGACCAGGCCTTCGGACTGGAACCAGGCAAGCTGGTCGGCCACCGATGTAAGGTTCAGCGCCGCGCCGGCATTCAGGCGCATGGTGCCGTTGATGATCGAGGGCGCTGCCTTCTCGCGCGGCCGGTCGGCATAGACGTAAAGGTGGATCAGATCGACCATCGCATCGACCCCCGCATCGCCTTCGGCGCGGTCGATCATGGTGCTGTTATACGCCTCGACCCCGCGCGCGAAACCGGCCAGGAAGGATTGCGTCATGTCACGCTCATCCGCCGCATTGGCCGCCGAGGTGAACACCGTGGTGACCTGATAGCCCGGCAGGTAATCGGCCACATTGCCGATGATGTGGACGGCGCCCGAGCCGGCCAACGGCTTGGCAATATGCGGCACGATGGACCAGGCGTCGATCTGGTTCGATTTCAGCGCCCCGATGATGGCCCCGACCTTCTGGAGCGGCTTGAAGCTCAGCTTCGCCCCTTCGGCCTGCGCGATCTTTGAGCCCATATAGTGGAAGGAGGAGCCTGCCTGGGTGACGCCGAAGCTCTTGCCGTCCAGCGCGGCCGGGCTGGTGAGCCCCGCCTGGAAGGCCGCGTCCGATGCGAGGATTTTCTGGCCGTCGATGCCCGCTTCTTCCGACAGCGCCCCGCCGATCACCTTGATCGCGCCCTTGTCGGCCAGCGAGATCAACCCGCCCGAGATTGCCGTCACCGCATAATCCACATCGCCCGAGGCAATCGCCACGGCCATGGGCTGGGCGGCCTGGAAGAATTTCAGCTCCACATCGAGCCCGGCATCGGCAAAATACCCGCGCTCCAACGCAATGAAGCTGCCCGAATGGCTGGTAAAGCGCAGCGCGCCCACCGTGATCTTGCGGTTTGCCGCAAGGGCCGGTGCGGCAAGCCCGGCGGCCGCCACGGTTGTCGACGCCCCCAGAATTCCAAGCGCCGCGCGGCGTGTGACATTCGTCATTTCTTCCTCCCACAGCTCGCGTTGAGCTATCTTTTTGTCCTGCCGAAGCTGTGCCGGAACCTGACAGGCGGGTCAAGTTGGGCGTCGGTTCGCCCGCAAGCTGCAGGCGGTCTTCCTCGGCATCAACGGGTGCATGTCGTCGTCGATGGCGATCTTCCTGTCGGTGGCAATCGGCGGGGATTAGGGCGCGACCGGCAGGCCGACGGTCTTGGCAAGCAGCGATTTCAACATCCGGGTCTCGCCCGCGCTGAGCCCCGGAAGTGTTGCATCGCCCTGCGCCAAGAAACGCGGCGCATGTGCTGCCACCAGCGCGTCCCCGGCCGGTGTCAGCGCAAGCTCAATGCCGCGCCGGTCGTCCGCGGGCACGCTGCGCTGAACCAGCTTGCGGGCCGTCAGCGCCTGCACAAGCTTGGTCATTTGCGCGCGCTTGATCATCAGACGTTTGGCGAGCGCGCCCTGCCGC
>JBCBKN010000447.1:0-3042 GCA_038521775.1 Pseudomonadota bacterium
GCCAAGGCACCCAGCGGAAAGCGCAGAAAGTCGAGCTGGGCCTGGGTCGTGGCGAAAAGAAAGTAGGACTGGTCGCGCGTGGGGTCTGCGGCGCGGTGCAGCTCGGCCCCGCCCGGGCCCAGCTCGACTTTCTGCGCTTTCCGCTGGGTGCCTTGGCCGGCAAGGCCGAAACCCGGGCCCTGGCGCGGCGCTACGATCTGGCCGTGGCCGACAAGCCCGACAGCCAGGACATCTGCTTTGTGCCGCAAGGGCGGTATGCCGATGTCATTGCCAAGTTGCGCCCGGGCGCGGCGGAACCCGGCGAGATTGTCGATCTCAGCGGCGCGGTGCTCGGCCGGCATGACGGGCTGATCCATTTCACCGTCGGACAGCGCCGCGGTCTTGGCATTGGCGGCGAGGCCGGTGGCGGCGCGCCGCTTTATGTCATCCGGCTCGAGCCCGCGACGCGCCGCGTCATTGTCGGGCCGCGCGCGGCGCTGGCCACCCGCAGGATCCCGATCCGCGAGGTGAACTGGCTGGGCGACCTTCCCTTTGCCGCCGCCCCGGCCGAGGGGTGGGAGCTGGCCGTCAAGATCCGCTCGACCCGCCCGGCGGTTCCGGCCCGGGTGCGGCCCGAGCCCGACGGGACCGCCTGGGTCGAGCTGGCGCTGGCCGAAGAGGGCGTCGCGCCGGGCCAGGCCTGCGTGTTCTACGACCCCGCCGGCAGCCGGGTTCTGGGCGGCGGCTGGATCGCACGCGGCTGAGGCGGCGGGCTTTCGCCCGGGGTCTATTGCCCCGACAGGCCCGTGTTTTGGACAGCCAGGCCCGCGTCTTGCCCAGCCAGGCACCTGTCTTGGACTGGCACCGGCCGGCTGCTAGGCTCTGACCGGCTGATAGCCTCAGCGAATTGCCATTGGAGACAGAACCGCATGTCACAGCTCGACGCCGTGCTCGCCCATATCGATGCCGATCAGCCCCAGGCGCTCGAGCGGCTGTTCCAGCTTTTGCGCATCGAGAGCATCTCAACCGACCCCGCCCATGCCGCTGCCTGCCGCGACGCGGCCGACTGGCTGGCCGCAGATCTTGCGACGATGGGCTTTGACGCGGCGCGGCGCGACACGCCGGGCCATCCCATGGTTGTGGGACATGGGGCGGCTGAGGCCGATCACGCACAGGGGCCGCATGTGCTGTTCTACGGCCATTACGATGTGCAGCCGGTCGATCCTCTGGAGCTGTGGACCCGCGCCCCCTTCGACCCGGCGCTGGAAGAACGCCCGGCCGGTGCGGTCATCCGCGCCCGCGGCGCATCCGACGACAAGGGCCAGCTGATGACCTTTCTGGAGGCCTGCCGCGCCTATCGGGCGGTGACGGGCGCCCTGCCCTGTCGGATTTCGGTGTTGCTGGAGGGCGAGGAGGAATCGGGTTCGGCCTCGCTGGTCCCGTTCCTGACCGAAAATGCGGGCGAGCTTCGCGCCGATCTCGCTCTGGTCTGCGACACCGGCATGTGGGACCGGAACACCCCGATGATCACCGTGGGGCTGCGCGGCATGACCTCAGAAACCGTCACGATCAAGGCTGCCGACCGCGATCTGCATTCCGGCATGTATGGCAGCGCCGCGCAAAACCCGCTGCGGATCCTGTCGCGGCTGCTGGCCGGCCTGCATGATGCGACCGGCCGGGTCACGCTGGCGGGGTTCTATGACGGGGTTGAGGATCTCAGCGCGGAGATGCGCGCCGACTGGGCCAAGCTCGACTTCGACGCCGCGGCGTTTCTGGGCGAGGTGGGGCTTTCGGTGCCCGCGGGCGAGCAGGATTTTCCGGTGCTCGAGCAGATCTCGGTGCGCCCGACCTGCGAGATCAACGGCATTTCGGGCGGTTATGCGGGCCCCGGCTTCAAGACCGTCCTGCCCGCGGAGGCGACGGCGAAGATGTCGTTCCGGCTGGTCGCCGGCCAGGACCCCGAGGCGGTGCGCGACAGCTTCCGCGCCTATATCCGCGCGGGACTGCCGGCCGATTGTTCGGCCGAATTCTCCGCCCATGGCGGGGCGCCGGCAACCACCCTGCCCAGCGAGGACCCGGCGTATCAGGCCGCGCGCGCGGCACTCAGCGATGAATGGGAGCGCGACGCGGTGTTCCTGTCAATGGGCGGGTCGATCCCGATCGTCGGGCATTTTCAGGAGATCCTGGGCCTGAACAGCCTGCTGGTCGGGTTTGCCCAGAAAGACGACGCGCTGCACGCGCCAAACGAGAAATACGATTTGCGGAGCTTTCACAAGGGCATCCGGTCCTGGGCGCGGATCCTCCACCGGCTTGCCGGCTAGCGCCGAGCCGTCGCCTGGGGCGGCGCCGAGTGACGCGCGCGCCCGGGACTGGGCTTCTCAGCGGGCCGGCTTCTCAGCGGGCCGGCGGCTCAGCGGGCCGGGCGGCCTCGGCGCCTTGGCGCGGCGGCCTTGCGATCCGTGCCCTCGCGCAAAACGGCCGTCATCGGATGATCGGGATGGGTCGGGCCAAACGCGGTCAGAAGGCGCGCCGTCAAGGCCGGCAGATCGCTGCCCTGCGGCATCCCGATGGCCCAGTCGAGATAGATCGACCGGCATTCGGCCGCGCCCAGCCCGTCCATCCGGAACGCGTCATGGATGAGGCCGCGCGGATCGTCGGGCGAGGTTTCCTTGACGCTCATCTTGGCCTCCTTCCATTGCACTGACGCGCGGTTACCGGGCTGGCGGGGTCAACGCAAGCCCCCGGAGTCCTTGGCTTGCCGGTACAAAGCCCGGCGCGGGCGGCGGCGCACATATCGTCATGCCCGAACATCAGATCAGCCGAAGCTCAGCCGCCGCGGCAAAGAGCAGTGCATGCCGCGCCGCAACCTCGGCCGGATCATCGCCATACCCGCCCCCCAGCATCGCAGCCACGGGCAGCCCTGCCGCGACCAGACGCGCCAGCACCGCGCGTTCGCGGCGCGCCAGCCCATCGAGGCTGACGGCCAGCCGGCCCAGGCGGTCGCCCTCCCACGGATCGACCCCGGCATTGTAAAGGACAAGATCGGGCCGAGCCGCGACCACC
>JBCBKN010000448.1:0-3020 GCA_038521775.1 Pseudomonadota bacterium
ACCGCCGGCAGGAACTCGATGCGATCGGCATGCAGGCGCTCGCGCGCGCGCCAGAGCTCCAGATCGAGCCCGCCGAGGGGCGAGCCGCGATAGCCCGAGACGAAACCCGCCGTGCGCAGCCCCGCCTCGCGGTCGCGCCGCGCCTGGTCGAAGAGCACGCGGGTCAGCGCCTGGGTGCCGGTCATGAAGACCCGTCCTTTGGGCAGGGTATAGCGGTCGGCCGGACGATACTCGGTCAGCTTCAGGCGGGTCATGGTCATTCGCGGGTCTCCCAAATCCGGACCAGTCTAGCGGCAATTTGGTGGAAGACGCTTTCTTCCTCTTGCGCTCATTGCCCCGCCATCGGTAGGGTCTTCCAAATCATTGACCATAGACGATAGAGTTTGCCATGATTTTGGAAGACGCAGACCGGCGGCTGCTGCAGATCCTGCAGCGCGACGGGCGGATCTCAAACCAGGACCTTGCGACGGAGGCGGGCCTCTCCAGCTCGGCATGCTGGCGCCGTGTGCGCGCACTGGAGGCGGCCGGAGTGATCCGGGGCTATGCTGCGCGGTTGGAGGCGGGGCCGCTGGGCCTGGGCTTTCACGCCATGGTGCATGTGCAGCTTACCCGCCATGCCGGCGACACGGTGGAGGGTTTCGTGACCGCGATCCGCGCCCGGGCCGAGGTTCTGGACTGTTTTGCCACGACCGGCGAGGCCGATTACCACCTGCGGGTGATGTGCGCGGATCTTGACGCCTATAACCGGTTTCTTGACGTGCTGTTCCAGCTTCCCGGCGTGGCCAGTGCGCGGACAAATCTGGTGCTGCGCGAGATCAAGCAGGACGGCGCGCTGCCGATCTGATCGGCGTGCCGCCTGCCGGGGTCACTCGGCGCGGATGACGTCGACCTCCTGCCGGCTCACCTGATCGCCCGCGGCCCGGATCGACCCGCGCAGCGGCGCGCAATCGGTGTAGTCGCGGCCCACCGCCACCACGATATGATCGGCCCCGACCATCACATTATTGGTCGGGTCATGCTCGACCCAGCCGGTTTGCGGCCCGCACCAGGCGCGCACCCAGGCATGCATCGCATCGGCCCCTTCCAGCCGCGGCTGGCCTTCGGGCGGGAGGGTGCGCAGATAGCCCGAGACATAGCCCGCCGGAATGCCAAGCCCGCGCAGCCCGCCGATCATGATATGGCTGAAATCCTGGCACACGCCGTGACGCTTGGCGAAGGCCTGGCTGACCGGGGTGTCGACCTCGGTCGCGCTGGCGTCGAAGCGCAGGTCGCGGTGGATGGCGCCGCCCAGGGCGGCCACCGCCTCCAGCACCGTGCCCGCATTGCCGGCCTGGGCACGGGCATAGGCCTCGATCTCGGCCACCCGCGGCACCGAGGGGCTGGGCGCGAGGAAATGCCAGGGCCCGTCGGGGTCCAAGGACACCGCCTCGCGCAGGCGCGCCGGCAGATCGTCAAGCCGGGCGGAGAGGTCGAACTCGGTGGGCGCTGCCTGACGCTCGACCCGCGCGCTGAGCTCGAACCGCTGCGCTGTGACCGGCAGGTGAAAGTCGAGCTCGGTGACGTCATTGCCGAAAAAGTCGCGCCGGTCGCGCCGCACCGTGGGCGCAGGTTCGGCCGTCAGCGCGCCGGCGATCAGGCGCTGCACCCCCGGTCGCTGCGCCGGCATCACCCGCAAAAGGTTTCGCGCATTCAGCGCGGTGCTGGCATAGCTGTAGCTGAGCACAAGGCGGATGTCGTAGAGCATCGATCAGCGCAGATAGGCCGCGGAGAGCATGTCGAAAAGCTCCTGCAGCCCGTCCTCAAGGGTCTCAAGCATTGCCGCATCGATCGCCTCGGGCCGGGCGACGCTCAGCTCGGTCTCCAGCCGCAATGCGGCGGCCGCTGCGGGCGAAAGCCGGCCGTTCACATCGGCCTCCGGCAGCTCAGCGACGATCCTGCGCAGAACGCTGGCCTGAAAGCGGATGGAGCGCGGGTTGTTGGCGTCAAGCGCGAGAAGATCGATCACGGTGGTCCGGGTTGTTGCGATCAGATAGCGCCGACGATGCGTGATGAGGCTTTCACCAAGTTCGACCGACACGTCGAGACAGCCGGCCGGCGCGCCGGGTGCGGCGAAATCGGCCAGGATGCGGGTCATGCCGATGGCCCGTTCAAGCGCCCGCCCGGTGTTGAGAAAGCGCCAGCCGGTCGAGCGGTGCATATAATCATGCACCAGAACGCTGAAGCCCGCCGTGCGGCGCAAGAGCAGCCCCATTGCCCGTGCCGCGTCATTGCCGGCCGCAGCGCCCTCTTCCGCATCGACCGCCAGCACCAGATCGCGCAGCGCCGTCATCGCATCATCGGCCAACCGGTCGCGCAGCCGTGCCGCGCAGCGGCGCGCGGCGTCGAGCTGTGCGCGCAGGGCCTCGGGCACCGGTTTGTCGAGCGTCACGCCGAACCGGGCGAGATGGGCGGCAATGCGCGCCACACGCGGGTCGTCGGCGCGGCCAGTTTCGCCCAAGCGCGCGTGATAGGCCCGCAGCAGCCGGATCGTGCCCTCGGCCCGCTCCGCATAGCGCCCCAGCCAGGCGAGGTTCTCTGCGGCCCGGCTGGGAAGCTGGCCGGTGAAGCTGCGCCGGACCGGCCCATCCTTGGGCGTCAAACTGATCTGAGGCACCGGTGCGTCAGACACGATCCACACATCCGCGACCCGGCCGCCGCGGCGCAGCCCCAGGGCGGTTGCATCCGCGCTTGAGCCGATGCGGGCATAGCCGCCGGGCATGATCTGCCAGCCGGTGGCGTCGCGCGCGGCAAAGACCCGCAGCATCACCGGACGCGGCTGAAGCCGGCCCTCCACCCAGGCCGGCGAGGTGGAGAGCGTCACCGCCTCCTGACCCACAAGACCGCCGCGCTCGGCCTCGATCCAGGCAGGCAAAACCCCGGTCCAGCCATCGGGCGGCTGGCCGCCCAGGGCGGTGGCGGCATCGATCTCAAACGGCAGATCGGTGCTTTGCGCCCGGCTGATCATCATCCGGCTGGCATTG
>JBCBKN010000449.1:0-2981 GCA_038521775.1 Pseudomonadota bacterium
AGCCCGGCCCATTCGGCCATCACCTGGGCATCCGGCGCCGCCGCCAGATCCTCGACCCGCGGCCGAGCGCGCCCAGGGTGTGGTGCCGGACCCCTACCGCGTATGGCTGTCTGAGATCATGCTCCAGCAGACCACCGTCGCGGCGGCCGCCCCCTATTTCGCCCGCTTCACCGCGCTCTGGCCGCGGGTCGAGGATCTGGCGGCGGCGCCGGATGCCCAGGTGATGGCCGAATGGGCCGGGCTTGGCTACTACGCCCGGGCCCGCAACCTGCTGGCCTGTGCGCGCGCGGTCGCGGCGGGGGGCGGCGCGTTTCCGACCTCAGAAGAGGGGTTGCGCGCGCTGCCGGGCATCGGCCCCTACACGGCCGCGGCGATCGCGGCGATCGCGTTTGACGCGCCGGCGGTCGTCGTCGACGGCAATGTGGAGCGTGTGATGGCCCGCCTGCATGCCGAAGCCACACCGCTGCCCGCCGCCAAACCCCGGTTGACCGCGCTGGCCGCCAGGCACACGCCCACCCACCGGCCGGGCGATTACGCGCAGGCGGTGATGGATCTTGGGGCGACGATCTGCACCCCAAGGCGCCCGGCCTGCGGCATCTGCCCGGTGATGGAGCCCTGTGCGGCCCGGCGCGAGGGGCTGGCCAAGCAGCTTCCCGCAAAGACGCCCAAAGCGCCCAAGCCGGTGCGCCAGGGGATTGCCTATCTTGCCTGCGATCCGTCGGGCCAGATCTTTCTGGAGCGTCGGCCAAACCGCGGATTGCTGGGCGGAATGCTGGGCCTGCCCGGCACGGAATGGAGCGAGGCGCCGCCGGCGCCGGCCCTGCCCTTTGCGGCCAACTGGAAGGTCGCGGGCCAGGTGCGCCACACCTTCACCCATTTTCACCTCCTCTTGACCGTCGAGGTGGCACGGGTGGCGACCGCGCCGGGGTTTGTGCCCCCGGAACCGGACGCCTTGCCGACCGTGATGCGCAAGGCGGTTGTCATGGGGCTCGACGCTCTGCACAACCAGACTTGACCCAGAGTGTGAACTGACACAGTTGAGCATGCCCGGGCGTGGGGCCATCTCTGTGCTCCAGGGACCGGCGGGGAGGAGGATCGATGTTCTGGCATGCGCTGCCCTTCGCGCTCTCCTTCGCGCTGGTGCCGCTTTATGCAATGAGCGCCATCAATGGCGGTCCGGGCATCCTGCTGGGCCCGATGGCCGGCTATGCGGTGATCTCGGTGCTCGACCGGCTGCGCGGCCTCAATGAGCGCAATCTTGATCCCGACACGCCAAGCGCGGCGCTCTTTTGGCACAAGCTCATCACCTGGGGCTGGCTGCCGATGCAGCTTGCGCTGATCTATGGCGGGCTGGCGGCGATTTTCCTCTCAGACCATCTGACCACCGTGGAAGGCGTCTGCCTGATGATCGCCGTCGGCATCGTCACCGGCAGCATCGGCATCAACTATGCGCATGAGCTGATCCACCAGCGCAACCGGTGGGAGCGTCGGCTGGGCCGGGCGCTGCTGGTCACGGTGCTTTACGGGCATTTCGAAACCGAGCATCTGCGGGTGCACCATCAGCATGTCGCCACGCCCCGCGATGCGGTGACCGCGCGCTATAATGAGGGCTTCTGGCGCTTCTTTCCCCGGGTGCTGTGGCAGACCCTGGCCAGCGCCTGGGCGGCGGACCGTGCGATGCTGGCGCGGCGGAACTGGGCGGTCTGGCACCGCTCCAACCCTTTTTGGAGCTATGGGCTGGGCGCGCTTTTCTGCCTGGGGGCGGCCTTTGCCATCGGCGGCTGGCCGGCCGTGGGGCTTTTTGCCCTGCAGGCGCTGGTCGCCGTGCTGCATCTGGAGCTTGTCAATTACGTCGAGCATTACGGGCTGGTGCGGCTTCATCTGGGCAATGGCCGGTTCGAACCGGTGCGCCCGCATCACAGCTGGAACGCCTCGCAGGCCGTCTCGAACTGGCTGCTGATCAATCTGCAACGGCATTCCGACCATCACACCAAGCCCGATCGGCGGTTTCCGCTGCTGCAAACCTACAGCCAGGAGGAGGCCCCGCAGCTTCCCTTCGGCTATCCGCTGATGTGCCTGATGGCCGCCATCCCGCCAATCTGGCGGCGGGTGATGAACCGGCGGGTGCGCGACTGGCGCCGCCAGCACTATCCGCAGGTGACCGATTGGGCCCCGGCCAAGCGCGGCGCACCGGTCTCGGCATGAGCGGCGCGCAGGACAGCCTGCAGGGCGGGGCGCACGCCAAGGGGTGGGAGCGGTCGGCCGAGGCCTGGATGGCCGAGCAGGGCGCGCAGGGAGACTGGTCGCGCCGCCACATCCTGTTTCCGATCTTTCGCGGGTTCTTTGCCCGGCATCGCGGCAAGACCGCCCTCGATATCGGCTGTGGCGAGGGCCAGCTTGTGCGGCTTGCCAAGGCCGAGGGCATCGCGGCAAGCGGGCTTGACGTGACGCCCGCGCTGCTGGACCGCGCCCGCAGCCTGGATCCGGACGGTTGCTACCTTGAAGGCCGGGCCGAGGCGCTGCCTTTCGCCGATGCAAGCTTCGATCTGGTGCTCTCCTGCGTGGCGCTGATCGACATTCCCGATATCGACCGCGCGATCCCCGAAATGGCCCGCGTGCTGCGCCCGGGCGGCCGGATGCTGGTCGCCAACATAGGCAGCCAGTTTTCTGCCGGTCTGCCAACGGGTTGGAGATATGATGCGGCTGGCCGCCCGCTCGTCTTTGGCATCGATCGCTATCTGGAACGCCGCGAGGTCCTGTCGGAATGGCGCGGCATCTCGGTGGTCAACCACCACCGGCCGCTTTCGGATTATCTGCAGCGCTTCCTCGCCGCCGGGCTCATCCTGCGCGGGTTCGATGAGCCCGCCGCGCGCAGCGACCTGCCCGAGAAAGACGCGCGTTACAACCGCGTGCCCTATTTCTGCGTCATGGAATGGGAGCGTCCGGGCTGAGCGCTGCGCTCACTGCGCGGCCAGTTCGGC
>JBCBKN010000450.1:0-2970 GCA_038521775.1 Pseudomonadota bacterium
CAGCCGCCCCCTCCAACAGCCGGGGCGGGGTCTGCAGCCAGAGCGTCTCCTGCCAGGCCAGACCGGCCTCGGAAAGCGCTGCCCTGAACCCTGCCAGCCGGTCATCGGCGGTGTTGACCCCGGGGCGACCGCCGATCAGCACGATATGCCGGTGACCCAGATCGATCAGCCGCCAGGTCGCCTGACGCATCGCAGCCAGATCGTCATTGAGCACCCGGTCGGCCTGGCTGTCGCCCGTGATCCAGCGCGAGGCATAGACCACGGGCACACCCCGCTTGCGGATCGGATCGAGCGCTGCCGTCGTCGTGTGCAGGGGCGGCGAGGCGATCAGCCCATCCGCACCATAGGCCGCCAGCGTATCGACAAACCGCGCAAAGCTCTCCGGATCATCGCCATGATTGTTGATAAAGACCGCAGCGCCATTGCCGGCAAGCACCTCCTCGATCGCAATCAGCATCTCGGCAAAAAACTGATGCGCAATGTTGTGAAAGCTGACCCCGACGATCCTGCTGCGCCCGGTGCGCAGGCTGGCAGCGGCGGCATTGGGCACATAGCCCGCCCGGGCCACGGCCGCGCGCACCAGCGCCCGCGTCTCCTCGGCGATCATCGGGCTGCCCCGCAGCGCGAGCGACACAGTGGCCGGGCTCAGCCCAAGCTCCGCCGCGATCTGGCGCTGCGTGGGCCGGGCCATTCTCAGCCCCTGCCGTCGACCGTCTTGCCCAGACGCGCCTCCACCGCCTTCATGGCGGCCGAAAAATCCGCCGCGCCATGCCCGTCCGACTGTGCCGCCTCCAGCGTGTCGATCACCGCAGCAAGCGCCGGGAACGCGTCCGCGGCAGGGCCGGCCATGTCCCGCGCCAGCCTTGCATCCTTGAGCATGAAATCGAGCGCAAAGAGCGGCGCGAACTCGCCCTGCCGCATCCGGGGCACCCGGTTTTCGAAATAGCGCGAATAGGCAAACCCCGTGCCTTGCGTCACGATCTCATAGAACGCCTCGATGTCGATCCCCGTCTCAAGGCACAAACCCAGCGCCTCGGCCACGGCCACGGCATGGCCTGCCACCAGCGTCTGATGGACCAGCTTCATCCGCTGACCGGCACCGGACGGCCCGCAATGCCGGATCAGCCCGCCACAGGCCGCAAGCGCCGGCCGCGCGGTTTCCAGCGCCTGCGCATCGCCGCCGACGACAAAGCTGATCGTGCCCTCATTGGCCTGTTTGACCGAGCCCAGCATCGCCGCGTCGAGATGCGCATGGGCAAAATCCGAGACGGCCAGAGCGACCTCCTGGGTCACCGCCGGGCTCACGGTCGAGCAATCGACCGAGATGGCATGCGACATCATCTGGTCGGCCAGCCCGCCGGGGCCGAGATAGACCGCCCGCAGGACGGTGTCATTGGGCAGGCAGGTGAAGACGAGATCGACAGCCCGCGCCAGCTCGGCGACCGAGCCTGCGGCCTGCGCCCCGCTTTCATCTGCCACAGCCGCAAGCCGGGCGGGATCGGCATCGAAGCAGCGAACCGCGCCCGGAAACGCCGCGGAAAGCTTTGCCGTCATCGGGGCGCCCATCGCCCCCAGCCCCACAAACCCGATCTTCATCGCTGCCACCCCTTTTTGGTCTAATGGATATGCGCGCCGCCATTGGGGTCGATTTCGGTCCCGGTGCAGTAGCTTGAAAGATCGGAGGCAAGAAAGAGGCAGCAGCCGGCCACCTCATCGGCGCGGCCGGCCCGGCCCATGGGAATGGCCGCCTCGATCTCGACCCGCCGCGCGGGCGTCATCATGCCAGCAGTGATGTCGGTGTCGATGAAGCCCGGGCAGATGGCGTTCACGCGAATTCCGTCGCCGGCAAGCTCGCGCGCTGCGGCCTTGGTAAAGCCCAGCACCGCGGCCTTGGCTGCCGAGTAATGCGCCCCGCCGAACACGCCGCCGCCGCG
Organism: Pseudomonadota bacterium; assembly: GCA_038521775.1. Lineage (GTDB taxonomy): Bacteria > Pseudomonadota > Alphaproteobacteria > Rhodobacterales > Rhodobacteraceae > J013. The sequence goes on from JBCBKN010000450.1 coordinate 1,935, forward strand.
CTGCGCAGAGACCGAGGACATGTTCACGATCGACCCAGAACCCTGCGCCCGCATCTGCGGCAGCACGGCCTGGGTCATCAGCAAGGTGCCGCGCATCGAGACATCCATGACCCGCTGATAGGTGGGCAGGTCGATCTCGGCCACGCGCTGGGGCGAGGTGATCCCGGCGATGTTGACCAGAATGTCGATCCGCCCGAACCGATCCATTGCAGCAGCAACCAGTGCCGCACACTCCGCAGCCTCGGTCACATCGCAGCTTATGCCCAGATGCCCCGCACCGCAGGCCTCGGCCGCAGCCTTGGCCGCCGGGCCATCGATATCGCCGAGCGCCAGCCGCGCAGCCTGCGCCGCAAAGAGCCGCGCTGTCGCCAGCCCCAAGCCCCGGCCAGACCCCGCACCGGTGACGATCGCCACCTTGTCCTGAAGCAGCATCTCTGCCCCTTCTCCGATTGTTCCGGTTCCAGGTTAAATCGATTTAGGTGCGCACGGCAACGACCCAGAGCGCGAGAACGGCATGGAAAGATGCCAAAATCGGAGATCTGGCGGGTTCGGCGCGGCCTGCGCCCTCGTCCCGCTCAGGCGGGCGGCGGCGCGCCCGCGCCCAGCCCTCGGATGCCCGGTGCCGGAGGCGTCTCCCGCGGCCCGGCAAAGCACTGGGCATGCGTCATCCAGAGCGTTGCGCCGGGGCCGGTGAGGCGCAGGCCCGTATCGGCCACATTGCGGGTCTGGGTGACGACCATGGCGAACGCCACGGCGGGGCCCTCGATGCGTTCGGCCGCGCTGGGCGCGCCATATTCCCACAGCGCGCCCGAGGGTGCGGTGAGATGAAGATTGGGCATCGCTTCGGGTGTCTCGAGCCCCTGAACCTGATGCGACCAGGCGAATGTGCTCACCCCCAAATGCACGATGTTGCGCAGCCGGTCCGCCTCGGGCCGGGCCTTGCCGACAAGATCCCAGATCGCCAGACCATGCGCCCAGGTCTCCATCTGACGCGCGGTCATCGCCGAGCGGGCCGACATTTCGGGCCCCACCCAGG
>JBCBKN010000451.1:0-2960 GCA_038521775.1 Pseudomonadota bacterium
CCACATGCCAAAACGGGGTGAGGCTGCCGGGGCGGTCCTCGGCCTCCGGGGTGGGGGCGGGTTGGCAGGGCATGTCGAGATCGGCAAGCGCGGCCTGGGCCGCCGCCGCCCCGCCGGCAAGGGCTGCATGGGTGGAGAAAAGGCCTGCCGCGGCCCCGGCGACGCGCAACCCGGGGATGTGCCGGTCGGCCGGCACAAAGGCTGCGATCTCATCGGACCAGACCGGCTTCGCGCCCTGATGCGAGGTGAGATGCAGGGTGGGGTTCCAGCCGCCCGCGACGGCGAGGCAGTCGGCCGCGATGCGGGGCCCGGAGGTGAGACGCAGCGCCGAAAGCCCCAGCCGACCCGAGCTGCCGCCGATCTCGCGGCCCATGATGGTCTCGCCTGAGAAGGCCGCGCGGTCGGGCCCGGCCTCGCGGCGCGTGTCGATGAGGGTGACGTCGAGCCCGGCCGCCTCGGCATCGGCGGCGGTGCGCCAGCCATCATCGGTGCAGGTGAAGACCGCGATGCGCCGGCCCGGGGCCACGGCAAAGCGGTTGAGATAGCTGCGCACGGCGCCGGCCAGCATCACCCCAGGCCGGTCATTGCCGGGAAAGGCGATGGGCCGTTCGATGGCGCCGCTGGCAAGCACAGCGCGCCTGGCCGTGATGCGCCAGAGGGTCTGGCGCGCGCAGCCCTCGGGCGGGGTGGCGAGATGATCGGTTACGCGTTCGAGCGCGGCATAAGAGCCGCCATCATAGGCACCGAAGACGGTGCTCCGCTTCATCAGGGTGACATTGGGAAGGGATGCAAGCTCGGCCATCGCCTGGCCCGCCCAGCCGGCCGCCGTCTCGCCCCCCACGCGCATGCGCTCGGCAAGCAGACGCCCCCCCAGCCGGAAATCCTCATCGGCGAGGATGACCCGCGCCCCGGCCCGCCCGGCGGTGAGGGCGGCCATCAGCCCGGCGGGGCCGGCGCCGATGACCAGAAGGTCGCAATGGGCAAAGGCTGCATCATAGAGATCCGGGTCCGGCTTGCCCGACAGCCGCCCCAGCCCGGCGGCGCGGCGGATCAGCGGCTCATAGACCTTCTCCCAAAAGGCCGCCGGCCACATGAAGGTCTTGTAGTAGAAACCTGCGCCCAGCGCCGGGCCGAGAAGATCGTTCACCGCCAGCGCATCGACGCGCAGCGAGGGCCAGCGGTTCTGGCTTTCGGCCCGCAGCCCGGCATAAAGCTCCTGCACCGTGGCGCGGGTGTTGGGGCTGCGCCGCGCGCCGGTGCCGATCTCGACCAGCGCGTTGGGCTCTTCGGGCCCGGCGCTGAAGATCCCCCGCGGGCGGTGATATTTGAAGGACCGGCCCACCAGCCGGACATCATTGGCCAGAAGTGCTGAGGCCAGCGTGTCGCCAGCATGGCCCTGATAGCGCGTGCCGTCGAAGGAGAACTTCACCGCCTGGCTGCGGTCGATCAGCCCGCCTGTCGCCAGCCTCATGCCGAAATCCTCAGGAGGAGATCGCGGGCCAGCTCGGCACCGATGATCTCATGGGTGACGGTGTTGCGCGTGACAACCAGCCAGGATCGGCAGCCCGCCTCGTGATACCAAAGCTCGCGATGCAGCCCGGCAGGGTTGTCGCGGATGTGGAGGTAGTCGTGGAAGGCCGCCATCGCGTCCTCGGCCATGCCGTCGGGGCGGGCCATCAGCTTGACATCCCCCCAGGGGGTGAACTCACGGATGTCGCGGGGGCCGCAGATCGGGCAGGGGATCATCATGCGGGGGCTGTGCCTTCTTCAATGCCGGTTGGGTTGCGCGCCGGTGCCTTCCTCATCCAGCACATGGCCGGTTTCGAACCGGTCGAGCCGGAAGGCGGTGGCAAGGGGGTGCGGCTGGTCGGTGGCCAGGAGATGGGCAAAGCACCAGCCCGAGGCGGGGGTGGCCTTGAACCCGCCATAGCACCAGCCGGCATTGAGATAGAGCCCCTCGATGGGGGTGCGGTCGATGATCGGCGAGCCATCCATGGTCATGTCCATGATCCCGCCCCAGCTGCGCAGCATGCGCGCCCGCCCGATCGCGGGCACCATCGCCATGCCGGCCTGCAGCACATGTTCGACCATCGGCATGTTCCCGCGCGCGGCATAGGAGTTGTAAAAGTCGATATCGCCGCCGAAGACGAGCCCGCCCTTGTCGGATTGGCTGAGATAGAAATGCCCCATCCCGAAGGTGACCACGCCAGGGATGATGGGCTTGAGCCCCTCGGAGACGAAGGCCTGCAGGATATGGCTTTCGATGGGCAGGCGCAGCCCGGCCATCTGGCCCACCTGGCTGGTGCGCCCGGCCACGGCCATGCCCACCTTGCCGGCACGGATCGGGCCGCGGGTGGTCTCGACCCCGCGCACCCGGCCGTTTTCGATCAGAAACCCGGTGACCTCGCAATTCTGGATCAGGTCGACGCCGCGCCGGTCGGCCCCGCGGGCAAAGCCCCAGGCCACCGCATCATGCCGCGCATTGCCGCCGCGGGGTTGCAGCAGCCCGCCGCGGATCGGGAAACGCTCATTCTCAAAATCGAGAAACGGCACCATTTTTTTCACGCCCGCGCGGTCGAGCAGCACCCCATCCTCGCCATGCAGCCGCATCGCATTGCCGCGCCGGGCGAAAAAGTCGAACTGCGCGTCGGAATGGCACAGGTTCAGGACGCCGCGCTGCGACATCATAGCATTGTAGTTGAGGTCCTGCTCCAACCCCTCCCAAAGCTTCAGCGAATGGGCATAAAAGGGCTCATTGCCGCTCAGATGATAATTCGCGCGCACAATGGTGGTGTTGCGCCCGACATTGCCCTGGCCAAGCGCGCTGCGCTCCAGTACCGCGATATTGGTCAGCCCATGGTTGCGCGCGAGGTAATAGGCCGTGGCCAGCCCATGCCCGCCCCCGCCGATGATGATGATGTCATAGGCCGATTTGGGGAATGGGTCGCGCCAGGCGGGCG